>JASLEN010000278.1 GCA_030151105.1 Dysgonomonas sp. | reverse complement strand
GCGGTTTCATCGCTTCCACAGCTCGAAAACAAGAGGGCAATAGAAAATAAATTAATTAATACTTTTTTCATACGGACTTTGAATTTACAATTGATCTCGGTGAGAAAAATTGACTTACTATTTCTAATTTTATAATAACTTCTGATATCATTCGCTGATATCTTTTTCTTCTTTAATTAGTGTATGCAGAATCGCCTTGACAATGAAAACATAGGTTATTGACCGACATTGGTGCACCCGCTCTTTATCAGAACGCCACAAAACTAGCTGTTCGCAACCGCATATAGCCTACGATTTATCACCCCTGATGTAAGAATATTCACCCAACTTAATAAAAGGGCAACCTACTTAGTCAAGACTCAACTTCAATTCTAGATTATGATTTTTGCGAATCTGTCCTGGAGTTTTGCCAAACTCAGCTTTGCAAAATTCATAGAAATAAGACTCCGAAGAAAAATCAAAATTATCCGCAATCTCCTTAAAAGACAGATTCTCGGTATAAATCGACTTCAATACTCGCTTAGCTTTCTGCATCTTCAGCCATTTATAACCAGACATCCCGAAAATTCGCTTAAATTTTTTATCAAACCCAGACACGCTATAGTTCATATCCTTAGCTAGCTCACTAATTCGACTATACTTATATCCATTATTTACTATATAGTTAGAAAAGTCACAATCTTCATTTAGCTGAGACGAAAACAGCCTGCCAAGCTCATCTTTTGAATAAAACCACTTGCAAGACAGCAACAACTCATCCAACTTAAGATTCTGATAATAATGATTGCTAATATCCTCATCCATATACTTCTTCAGTTGGCTGAGATACCCAAACAAAAGGTCATTGCACTCCAGTGCATTAAGACCTCCATCCGAACACTTCATTTGCTTATCTGATAAATCAAAATATTGTCGCAAACTGATACGACTATCTATTCTGAATACAATAAGATCTATGGTCTCTTGTGTATAAAGACTAACCTCTTTATCAGCAGCAATATAGACAAACTCTCTCTCCTGCAATTCTCTAGCACCCTCATACACATCATTTATGAGCACTTTTCCTTGCATTAGAAAGACTAGTCTCCCCAAATCTTCTTTTGAGTTCAAGCTTGCATCCTTCTGCAATCTTACGGACTCAATTGTCTTTAACTTTTCATCCTTTTTACTTCGTATATTAAAATACGATTGGTAACCATCAAAACTCAAACAATTCATATTCTCATATATTAAACAAAATGCTTACAACATTGCTTGCTACATACAACACATAACAACAACACACAACCAGAAATGCACCACTCTTGGCACTTCCAGATAACTCCTTGTGTTTATTTAGTTTTGGGGTTTATAAGTGTTAAAATCAGGGCGTAACACTCTTTTCGAGTTACGCAATAGTGAATGAAGCCATAGAAAACCAAATCACATCAATGTAAGAAGAAACGCATAACCCGCGCTCCTCAAACATCTTTCATCAACATGCTTCACACATCAATTATATTTAAAGCTATACTTTCAGGCGATTAACATATATTCACACCTACTCTTCTTACCGCAACAAAGATATCAAAATAATCAAAATATAATCATCGGCTTTTTCGTACTCAATATTCGAATTTTCGCCCATCTATATCAAAACAAGGTGAATTTTGCCATATTCAACACAGAAGTAGATATATAGTACAAATGACAAAACATCTATACTTGTGTTAAAATTAAACAAAGAGAGCATCTTAGAAACCCAAGATGCCCTCTTCTTAATGTATTTCTTACTTATAGGAGCGAATTAGTAATTGGCACTAAAATAGATACCAGCTGGGAAACGAGTATAATCCTTATAGTTGCGAGCTACATACTTTCCATCAGCCGTTTTCTTAGAAAAATCTAACGCTGTAATATTATTAATCTGATACGCCATTCCATATCCCTTGATAGTATTGGCAAATACCTCTCCTGTAACGGGGTGTACTGCTGGAGCATTGTAATACATACCTGCATCATCGGCATATTCCATTATCTTACACATTTCGACCGTCTCATTTGCAGTAAACACATGTCGCAATAGAGAAGTTCCTACACCTTGAAAATAAAGCGTATCTGCTTTTGCACTCAGATTAACATTGCGTTGAAATGGCGCTCCATCAAGAGCCAGCTCATTCTCTTGAATAATTCTATTATCCGAAGGATTCACTTTTACGATTTTAGCAGCACGTGCAACTGATGCTATTTGATTGCCTGTGATAGAAACAAACAATTTATTGTCTGACGATTTTGAGACTGCATGCACATTGAATGGGAACTCAATGTTGCCAACAATAGAGTCTGATTTATTATCAATGATAAGCACATTCTTCTTGGCAGCTACATAAAGCTTGTCTTCAATAACAGCCATACGAGTTTTTTCAGCACCTTTAGTTCCTTTGATAAGGACAGCTGATTTCGTAATAGGAGAGATACGATGCACTCCTTTGTTATCTCTCACAAAAACACTATCATTGATAACAGCAATGTGAGACGACCAAGACAATGGCAAACTTGTATATGAATCTATTCGTTTCATAGTTTCAGCATTAGCAACACTTATGAAGCCATCATTTCGCCCATTTTGAGTTACGATATACATTTTATTATCACTAATAAAAAGATCTTGAGCTACATTTCCCAAATCAATTCCATTTTCTTCCTTATATACATCATCAAAGATATTTCCATCTTTATCTATAAAGATCAATGACCCATTTTCAGAAGTCATGTTTCCTTCGTTCAGCACAAAGGTTCCAAATTTATATTTGCCATAAACATAAAATTCAGGGAAAATAAACTTTCGATTTTCTCCATTTTTAAGAAGACAATCTACAGATACTTGGTGCATCCCAATATTAATTGGAGTAAACTCCATTGTGGAAGAATTGTTGATTATTTCCTCTTCGAAGGTTGATACTCTCTCTACTTTACTTCCTGAAGAAACAGCCCATGTGTATTTTTCGATCTCTACACCATCAGGATTTTTGAGTTCAAAATTCAAAGGTAAACCTACTGATGCTTCTTTGATCCTCTCACTATTAGGAGTTTCAATAGAAATTCCATCGACAATGTCAATAGGATCGTCATTATCTGAACAAGAACTGAATAGGAGCAATGCAACGCTGCATAGCAACAAAAAACTTTTTTTCATTGTTTGTTATTGAAGTTAATAAAGTAAGCCATATACAAAATATACAGCTTCTGCATTTATGTCTAAAGACTTCGAAAAGGTTTGAGGAAAATGAATAAGAATAAAACCATCTCAGGTCATATATTCGTACTTATATTCATCAAGCCTTATTCCCGAAAGCTCTTTAAACTAAAAATAAATCTTGGCAGGTCTTCTGACTTACTCCTTCTCTGAAACGTCCTTCCCATTCATCTAATCAGAACAGTGGATTGAGTTTTGTTTCAAAGACTTTGGGCGGAGCTTACAGCAGCGGGTCTGTTCAGGATTTACACCTGATTCCCTTTTATCACACTTCTGTTATTTAAGAATTGTGATACCAAAATCGGCGGCAAAGATAAGTATTAAAGATTTATGAATAAGAGTTAGGAGGCAAAAGATTTCGCTAAATAGCTCTAGGCAACTTTATTCAAATACTCTAGCACGTGCTAATAGACAAGCACCTATAACTCCTGCTTTGTCTTTAAACTTAGATACTAACATTTTGGTATCTCTATTGACAAGGTTGAGCGAATAGCGTCTGATAGCAGTCTTGATAGGTTGCATCAAATAACTTTCGGTTTCAGATAAGACTCCACCAATGATGACAGCATCTGGATTAAATATATTGATTAAACCGGCCAATTGTTCTCCCAGTTTTTGCCCCAATTCTTCTATCAGCTCAATGCAAAGTACATCTTCCTTGTTGACAGCATCTATAATATCATCTAATGTAAGATTCTCTCCAGCATTGATTCTCTCTGAAAGCAAGGATACCGCTCCCTCTTTCACCAGCTCTTGGAGACGTCTATGCAAATAGAGTCCTGAAATCTCGGTTTCGAGGCAACCTTTTTTCCCACAGTGGCACAGTATTTCATTATCGAAAGTTTTTACGTGTCCAAATTCACCAGAGAATCCTGATTTTCCCATATAAACCTTACCATCTATAATGATGCCGATCGCAATACCCCAACTAAGATTGACAAAAATTACATTCTTTTCATCCGTAATATGTCCCGAAAGAAATTCACCATAAGTCATAGCACGAGTGTCATTGTCTATTGTTGCATTACACCCTAACTCTGTACTAAACTTTCGGGCAAGAGGAGTTTTTTCATCGAAGTAAAATATACTATAACTGTAACCAGACTCTGGATTGACACGCCCTGAGATATTAATATTAACATTTAAAATTGCATCCTTTGATACTTTCTGCTCTGCTATAAAAGAGTTAATGATAGCACAAACTTCGTCAAAAGACTCAGGAGTGTTTGCGAACACATAAGGAACACCCATCTTTATGTTCACCACTTCTCCTCTAAAGTTACTCAGTCCAATGTTTATCCCAAACTGCTTAATATCTACACCAACAAAGTAAGCAGCATTGGCACTCAGCCCGTAGAGGTTGGGATGTCTCCCTTCGGCAGTTTCTAGTTTCCCAAAATCTTCGATATAGCCTTCAGCAGTCATATCGGTAATGAATCGTGTAGTGGTAGGAATACTGAGATCCACACTCTTTGACAATTCGGTCAACGTAGAATTGCCATGCTCAATATAATGCTTTATGATATTGCGTTTGATCAAAGAGTCTTTAGTCCCTTTTGTGACCACTTGTAGTAATTTTTTATTCATTGCAGATTTTTGTAAAAACAGATAGTTCTAATACAAAAATAAACAATATTTTAAATTAGTCTCATTGATATACACTAAAAAGCTAAAAAGCAGAGCTTATATTATAAATCTAAGCTCTTTCTTAAAAAAAAGTGATAAAAAACTTAAGTTCGCCAAAACCACTTAAGTCTGGTGAAAAACATAGTCACAGCAACTGCAATAGAAGTAATTATAACACCTTGTAGCACTCCCAACAATGCATTTTGAGAGAATATTGAAAAATAAGGATATACACCGACCAAATTTAAGATCGGAATTGTCAGTAAATTGGTAGCAACATAAGCAATCATTGGATTCTGCCCCGACCGAATTAAGAAAGCTGTAGAGCGAGTACATTTATAATAATCGCAGATGATATGAAAAACAACCATTGCCAAAAATGCTAATCCAGAACACATAAAGTAGTAACTAAAAGTAGATGGGTCTTTTTTTATTCCACCCTCATACGACTCAAAGAATAGTCCTAGAAGTGTTAGATATGCTCCAAGTTTAAACAGTTGCCCCCACAATTTTTGATGACGGTTTATGGTATTTCTCTGAACCCAAAATGCTAATGCAAACAACAAACCATTAATAATAAGATTGGGGAGAAGCCATCGGTTATAGAGACATACAACATTGCTCCCTATCACAAGAAGAGCAATACTCAAAAGCAAGATAGCACTTCTATCAACTATTTTTTCTGAAGAGTCATCATCATTTCTACTCTGCATCCATTCATAGATATATTCACCAGCAATGCTACCTGGCAAGACTATAAATAGGTATTTGAGAAAAACGAACTTATACATCCATGCCAAGGGAGTCCACATAAAAATAACCTTAGCAAAACTCCCTTCTATATCCTTAGCTAAGAAAATAGCCATCACAAAGGGTAGTATAGCCAAACGCAGTAGTTTGCTATGAGCCGTAAAAATGTAGATTACAGTACCAAAGAAAGCCATATTGGCCAATACTAAAATAATGATGTTACTAAAATGAGGATCAAATTGCCTATCTCCTGCATAATCTACAAAATAGAGAAGTAAAAAAGCTATACTATAAGCTCCAACTTTTATTCCACTATGCACCCACTTAGGAGCTTCGAAAGGCATCCTCATAAACATCGGAAACAACAATGCAAAACAGCTTAATGATAGCAGCCAAGCCCTCACGTCCTGCGGACTACTAAGTACCCAAGGATAGAAGTGCTGAATGAATATAGCAAAAAAGACAAGTTGCAAAGCTCGTTTTGTAGTATCTAGCAATATCTTAAACTTATTTATACCCTCCGTAAGTCGCTTACCTATAGAAAAGGGGAATGCAGCTCCCATAGCAAATAGGAAAAATGGAAAAACGAGATCAACCCATGTGATACCTGGTACATCAGGATTAAATATATTGCTAGGCGGTGGTGTCTGAGCATGGTACATCCAGCCAGGTAATATGCCAAACACGATACTTCCTGAAAGCACCATTGTAACGATGGCATAGCCCCTAAGAGCATCAAGGGCATAAGATCTCTGCTTCATTATTCTATCATTTTTTTCAGAATAGGATATAAAAAATCAGCATAACGCATAAATCCTAAGTCTGTAAAGTGAATTCCATCCACTGTAGCTTCATTATCTAGTCCAATAATGTCTCCAGATGAAAGTAGGCTTACATTTCTATCGTTCTTTGAAATCGCTTTGAAAATAGCATTTAGTGCTTCATTTTTCTGAGCCACCACATTCCTCATATGTAAGTCGTAAGTTGCTTGAGGAAAGATTGGATTTTCTATAAAAATGATTGGAGTATTAGGATGTTGTTTTCTAAGGATGGAATAAAAATTTTCCATCTTTTCGTTTATTTGTTCCACATCTACATTGGGCATAAAATCCAATACAAAAACAGAAGCATCTACCTCAGCCATCATTTCTGCAATCTCATAATCCAATTGTCCATTTCCACTAAAGCCGAGATTGATAACCTCTCTATTGAGCCATCTCTCCAAGATATTGGTATGCGCCATACCCGCTCTAGAAGCACATCCTCCCTGTAGAATACTCGTCCCATAAGCCACAATTGGCTTTTGCGTTTTAGGCAAATCAACATTGGGCATCTGAATAGAGGAAAGAGAGTCAACACCAATCTCCAGATGAGTTAGTCCATCATACAGAGGCAAATAAAGCATATATTCACGCATTTGTTTACTCATATTGTTAATGATGGTTGTTTCATTCTCTTTGCCCTCTGTTTTGGGACGTGCTGAATTTACAAATACCCATTTTTTACCTTCGAGGCAATAGAGGTCTAGCCCTTTTATCCCTGTAGGCGTCATGTGATTCATCACCACGCCTTCTGATAACGTCCATTTAGCTCCTAGCGTCTGTGCATCACTTGCAAAACGAATAGCCAAACCTGCCGTATTTTTCCCTAAATTCCAAACAGGCTTACGAGTTACCTCCTCCAATACTGAAGGAAGTCTCTCGTAAAGGGTTTCTGTATTCTTTGTAGCTTTGCCTATAAGGCTAAATTGAGAGGCATCATGGTACACGAGCTGAGCTTGCAAACTCAGGACTCCCAATATATAGAATAGAGCAATTGCTGAAAAAACTTTTTTAACCATAACAACAACTTTTATTCATTTAAGGCTTCGCCTAAGGCATTCCACCAATTCTTATTAATGATATGAACAATATCAAAAATCATTACTCCGTTAGACTCTTTAAGATTCATTTTCACGGCTTTTTTAAATTGCTCTGCATCATCCTTGTAATCTGACACATATAGGCCTCCACTAAATTTCAGATCATTACCAAGTAGTCTTCTTGTCAATCTATTACCACCTTCCACCGAAAGGTGCTCGCCCGTAGAGAACTCACTATCTGTCTCGTTCTTATGCTTACCTGATGATTTGTAATATTCTTCAATTGTTACATTCCAATAGTAGTTTCCATTGGTATAAAAATCAAGAAGTTCAGCATATGCATAGTTTTTATATTCTGGAGTTGCCCAATCAAAGTCTTTACTCGGATCGTAGTTTTTACTTGCAAAATTCACCCCCACCTCGTAATAAGATGGATACCAAGCACCAGTATAAGCAGCTAGAGTACAATCCGAATTGACAGACTTGATAGCCGCACGAGTATTTTTGATAAAATAGTAGATAACAGATGCTCTCCACTCTATCCACTTTTTGAAGAATTCTCCTTCTTTTCTTTTGTATGTGCCATCTTCGTTTTCTACCCATTCGTAAATATCTTCTGGAAAGCGTTTAACTTTTTTGCCAATATATTTTTCGAACATTTTTTTCGATGCTGGAGAGAAATCGGATTGAATATTGTCATATCTAGTACGATCTAGCATCACTCCATCTAACTTATACATAGAAACGGCCTCTTTCAAGATAGAGATTTCATAATCTTGAACCTCTTTCAATGCAGGATTTAAGAAAGCTGTTGCCTTATTTTCGATATCAACTGTTCCTACTATTCCTTTTCCTGGAATGTAGTTGTACGACTGCCATGCCTTATGTTTTTCGTACACTTCGCCAATGCGAAAATATCCATGACCGTCAACAAAAATATTGAATGATGCAAACACTTTCATATCACGACTATGAGCTGCGTCTAGAAAAGTATTTACAAAGTCGAAGTCAGGTCTATCGTGCCCCTTCCAAGTTTTTTTTTGTGTGGCTATCTTGCTTGGATAAGCCACCATACCTGTTGTTCCTTTGAGATCGAGCACTAGATGTGTAATACCTATACTATGACATTTTTCAACATAATAGTTAATTGAATCTGGGTCGCTAAAACGAGCATAGTTGGCAGATAAATCTAGCCACATCAACTTCGATTTGTCTTCTGCCTTTAAGATGCCAATACTGGCAACAAAGAGAAGGAATAGGAATATATATTTTTTCATGGTTGTAAGAATATTGATATTAGAATTTTAAATTATTTTTTCAATAAATGCGGACGCAATCTATCAGCCCACAATTTATATGCTTCAGCATTGATATGTAACATATCTTCAGCGAATAGTTCGGTACGATAGTTACCCATTCTATCCAAAAGAAGAGAATATACATCAACATAGGTGATGTGCGGCTTAGTCATAGCATACTCATACATTTTGGCATTAGACTCCTCATAATACTGGCGGCTCTTATCTCTTCGTGGACAACTCTTGGTTGATAATACCACTATAGGCACACCAGGAATCCTAATCTCGATCATACGAATAAGTGCTTTCACATCCACCAGATAGTCTTCCACAGACATCCCTGAGCCAATATCATTATCGCCTTCATAAATCACTATTTGCGATGGCAGATAAGGAAAAATGATTTGCTCAGCATAATATATAAGATCTGAGGCATGAGAACCACCAAAGCCCCTGTTGAGTACATTACTTTCTGGAAAATACTTTTCGATATTATCCCAACGGGTAAATGAAGAACTACCAATAAACAGCACAAGATTTTCCTTGTCTAGTTTGGTATTCTTATCCAACTCTGCAAACTTCTGCATTGTTTTTGTCCAAGTGGGGGCTCTGTGATATACAGAGTCCACTTGAGCAAAACCTTGTAAATAAAATAGGCTACAGAAACTAAAAATCAATATGAAGCTAAACTTTCTCATAATTTTACTTTTCTATCATCCCGCCATTACGCATACCTTCTTCTACTTCTTTCCACATATCTTTGGCAATAATGTGCACAATATCAAAGATCATAACTCCTCCTGATGTTTGCAAATTCATTTCGATAGAACGACGCAAATCGTCTGGCTTTTCGTAGAATTGATCACCTAGAATCCCTCCACTAAAATCTTTTAGTTTCAATACATTTGTCAATTTTTCATTCGACCCTTCCACACAATACCATGTACCACTTTGAGCTTCGCTATCAGTTTCGTTCCACACAGTTTTGCCATGTTTTTGATAATCTTCCATAGTCACATCTGTGTAATAGTTTCCTGTTGTATAAAGATCTAATACTTCTGCATAACCATAGTTTTTATACTCTGGAGTTGCCCAATCATAATCCTTGCTTGGATCATAATCCTTGCTTGCAAAATTTACACCAACCTCATAGTAAGAAGGATACCAAGCACCTGTATATGTTCCGAAAGAAGCGTTCTTATTAGCTGATTTCATTTCAGTTTTTGCCTCTACCATAAAGTCATATATGTTTTTTGTACGCCACTCTATCCATTTGTTAAAGTGTTTTCCATTCACACGTTTAGCCTTATTGTCTGCATCTTTAACCCATTCGAAGATGTCTTCTGGAAATTTCTCTACCTCTTCTCCTAGATACTTTTCAAATTCAGCTCTAGATAAATCGGAAAAGTCTGCCTCAATTCCATCATAGCGCACACGATCCAAGATTAGTCCGTCTATTGCTGGATATTTAGTTACTACTTCTTTGATAACATTAAGAATATGAGTTCTAAACGTAGGATGAATAGGATTTACCATCGCTGAGTATTTGTGTTTTTGTGCAGTGATAGGCACAATTCCCTTGTCTGGAGTATAAACCATTGAAGCCCATTCTGGATGCGAATCATAGACTAAACCTTTGTCAAAGTAATTATGTCCTGCACAAAATACGTTCATCGACGCATGCACTTCCATTCCATACTCATGTCCTTTTTCGATAAAATAACCTAGAAAATCAAAATCTTTACGTTCATAGCCATTGTTACCTACACGTAAACGAGGTGCATAATCACTATCATAAAGAGTTTCTCCAACAATAGGAATAATATCTACCACGGCATGAGTGAATCCGAGGTCTGCTACTTTTTTCAAATAATAGTCAATAGAATCCTTGTGACTAAAACGCTCAAAATTGGCTTCGGCATCGAACCACATAAGAGCTACTTTTTTGTTTTCATTTTTCACTTCAGTCTTAGCTCCACAAGCTACCAACAGAATAAGGCTTAATACAAAAGCCAAGGATGCAAATCTGATTTTCATCGTTTATTTTTATTATTGTTTGATTGATTTTATTGATCTAACTCCACTTTTGCTCGGAAGGCTACAATTGGCAAACCAAAGTTATTATAGAGGTTTCCTTCTGCATAATTCCTAAAACAATAGCGTATTTCTCTAGGCTGCTCTATCTCATCGTGCCACACCTTCACACGTGCCGAACCATTAATAATTTGCGCTTGTGCAGGATAAAAAATTCCATCTGTACCTGCCAACTCAAATCCAATTACATCTGCATTCTCTGGAGTCAAACCCTCTTCTGCATCGTTGAAAAAAACCTCAACTTTATTATCTTCTATCACTTTCAAGCTCTTGAATGTTGGCGCAATATAGCTTATGCCTTTTATATTATAAGTATCTGAAAGAGCCCAATAAGCTAAACGTTCACCTACTTGTTGTTTCAAAGGAGGATGAATAAAAAATTCATGCCCAAGGTCAGTTGTAACCGCCATTCCCACATTTTCTATTTCGCTCATACTCTCTAGCTGAGCCTCTCGAAAAAGAGGGAGATTGACTTCTTCCTTATTTGATGATTGATAAGGGGCTATTTGAGTATAGTAAATAGGGAGATTAGGCTTATTGGTCTCTGTTCTCCATTGATTTACCCAACTAGCAAACAACTTTTTATATTGTTCTGGATTACTGCTATTTGATTCTCCTTGATACCAGATAACCCCTCTAAAACTAAGTCCTATTAGAGGATGAATCATTGCATTATAAAGAATAGTGGGAGTTCCCGCAGGATACTCAAACTCTGTATTAGTAAGAACACTGAGATCTATATCTTCAAAATGGCTCAATGTCTCTTTGTTCATCCATGTTTCTATTTTGGAAGCACTCCATGAAGTATGAATCAAGCCAACTGGTATATCTAATTTCTTTTGCAACATATCGCCAAAGTAGTAGGCTGTTGCACTAAATTCTCTTGCTGTCTCGGATGTAGATTGCACCCAAGCACCATTTACATCCCATTGAGGACTGGTGTTGAATGCTCTTTCTACAGTAAAGAGACGTAAATCTTGTTTGGATGAAGCCTCTATTATCTTTTGTTGAGAGTTTTGAATAGGCTGTCCTCTAAATCCTTTAAGAGGCATTTCCATGTTTGATTGTCCCGAACAAATCCAAACTTCTCCAATAAGTATATTTTCTAATGTCAGTTTTTCACCGTCTGTCAACTCCAGAGTGTGCGTACCTCCTGCACTAGGAGTGTCGAAAGTAAATTGAAAGTGTCCATCAGGTGTGGACTTTGTAGTGTATGTTCTATTATCCCATGAGGTGGAAAACTTTATTGTGACGTTGGGTTTAGCTTTTCCCCAGATTCTATTAGAGGATTGTTGTTGTAAAACCATATTGCTAGAAAAGAAAGCAGGCAATATAATCTTTGCTTTAAGCGGGAATAATCCACCTAAAAGTAAGAGAAGTGATAAACAAATTTTGGTTTTCATGGGAGGTATTTATCTTTTGTATTCTAAAAAAACCTTGTTGAGATACACTAAATTGACTACCTCAACAAGGTATAATATAAGAATAAGGATTATTATTTCTGGGTGCTCTCTAGATAGCCATCAATTCCAGCTTTCACATATTGCCATTGGTCTTTTTTCTTTAGATGAATCATGTCAAAAAGGAAATATCCATCGCAAGAGTTGATAGCAGCATCTACACTTTCGGTGATTGCATTATTAACAACAGCGTCCGCTTCTGTAGCCCATTTACCATTTCCAATATCAGGACCTCCAATAACAATGGCATCACCCTTGATGCGAGTCATCGCATTTTTGCAAAAACCTTGTACAGTCCAGTCATTACTACCTCTGATAGCATCTGGTGAAGCATAAGCCCCTATCAGCATCAAGTCCATAAACTCTGCATAGCCATATTTACTATAGTCTGCTGATGCCCACTTTGGATGTGCTTGAGCTGTATTATGTTTCTTACTTGCCCAGTTTACACCTACTTCATAATAAGTACCATACCATGCACCTACATACACTCCAAATTGAACTTCTGGATTCTTTGCTTTAGCTCTCTTTTGAGCTTTTTCCATAAAGTCATGAATCGTCTTTGCTCTAAATTCTAACCATTTTTTGAAGTGTATTGGTAGTTCTGTAGGCAATCCACCTGTCAACATATCTGGAGTGACAACATCGTTGGGAAAGTTTTTCACATTTTGCCCTAAAAACTTTTCGAATTTAGTTTTCGTATAATCAGAGAAGTCACTTCTCAATTCGTCAAAACGACCACGATCTAAGAAGATTCCATCCAAATCTTTGTAAGCAGCTAGATCCTCTACCAATTTCAGCATAAACTCTTGTACATCTTCGTGCACAGGATTGAAAAACTTAGTACTTGTTTCTTCAGTATCCAAGGTATTTACTATGCCTTTGTCTTTGGTAAGAATAGATGTAGCCCACTCTTTTTTAGATGCATCACGATAAAGTAAACCTGAGGTTCCTAAAGAATTCTTATTGCCTGCTGTAAATGTGTTGATTCCTGCATATACCTTCAAACCTAGTTCATGTCCTATCTCAATAAAAGCTCCTAGATAGTCCCATGTTGCAGTACGCTCTACTTTCGAAAAACCATTAGGAAGCCAAGCTCCTAACCATTTCACTTGATCTACGTGATTGGTTTTAAATAATACATCTCCCATAGTGGGTCTCACATCCACAACTATACCCGTAAAGCCTGCATCAACAGCTTTTTGCAAATCACGTTTGATATTTTCTTTACTATTAGCAAAATCAGGAAAATTAGCTGCTGCATCTATCCAAACGATACGAGGCTTTGCTTCTCCTTTTTCGCCATCATCTTCATCCGCAAACTCCCATGTTTGTCCTGTTCCATCATCTGTACACGAGGTGCTGAATGGTAGAAATACAAAAATGAAGAGTAGAATTATCGTTATATTTTTGATATTGTTTTTCATATCTGAATTTTTTTTTAAAGAGTAGTCCCAAAGAGACTACTCTCGTTGTTAGTTTTGAATTACATATCAATACAGTCAAACTGTATTCCTACAACATAACCATTGGTGAACATAAAGTACATGTATAGGAAATAGCCATCTTCAGACACTTTGAAGACAACATCACCTGTACCATTCCCATTTACTTTTGAACCTATAGCATTAGCACCATATTTGTTTTTATCACTTGCCCAAACGGCAGAAGATGAAGCTGTGCCAGAGAATCTGTCAGCACTCAACATCCACACTTGGTCTGCAGCACCCCATGTGAAACTATTTATGTGATTATAAACCACATATTGTCCATTATTGAAGTGAACATGGTCAACGGCATTACTAATGAAGTTCTTATCATTTTCTTGTAGATAATCTGCCAACGCATTAGTTTCGCCATTGATGCGAGCTAAACGGTTATCAGAGTATCCAATTACAATATAATCTTTCTTCACATCTGTACTTGATGTTGCCACAATATCAACATTAGTATTGCTCCATGCATATCCCGTGATAGTAACTAACTCAGGAGTATGAGAAGTTAGTTTGCCATCAACAACAGTCCAACGTGCAAACTGATTACCCACATTATGAAGTGGCGCCGTAATAATCGCATTTGTATTTAAGCTACCCTTCACAGACACCTTACGACCTACTGCATGAGTACCCGATGCAGCCCAATCAATGAATAACTCAGGCGTACCTGTAACAGAAGATAATTTCCAAACCTTGAACGTTCCAGCATTATTTGCTAGATTATTGATCAAGATATTGCCATCTTCATCTGCTGTGTTGTAGAAATTAGTCAAACTTCCTGTTATGGCTCCAAGGTTAATTGCACCAGCTTTTTCTCCTGTTTTTGCATTGATGTATGTGCTTGCTTGCCCTCTTGTATTTAGAACAATATAGTCTCCAGAAACGGCAATTCCACCAGTCATATCTAATGTTGTAATGCCTAAATCTGCCTCAAGACGTTTCTCAAACAATACCTTAGCACTTCCATCTCGAATCCCCTTTTCCACCTTGTTGGGAATAGATTTCTTTACTGTATATACGTTTTTAGTAACTCCATCATAAGCAGTTATAGTAAGCTGTATATCTTTAGAATAATCAAGTGCCTCTACACTAGGATCTGGTGATACAGTGGCATGAGGAGACAGCTTGATAGATGCTAATTCTACACCAAGATCAAGAGTAGTGACCAATGATATCTCTTTTGTAGCATCATTAATAACACCACTAATACCCAATGCTGGAATTTTAAACTCTTCCACATAAGCATTTCTACTCTTCACCACGTTGGCACGAACTGTATAGTTTTTCACATCTCCTACTTGATCTTTTACTGTGATGATATTATCTTCGTTCATATCCATAAAGAGAATAGCTGGTGAGATAGTTGCATTTTCGGCAAGTTCTGCACTCACTCTCATCTTCTTCAACATATCAGATGTCACCTGATTGTCGCTGTTTTCTGGAAAGAAATAAGGTATTTCTATAATAATCTCATCACTTCCTTCTTTAGCAAAGCCTTTAAACTCTCCTGAAAAAGTACCATCTGCGTTGGGAAACTTTGCTGTTATACTATTTATCCCAATTCTCGATGCCGCAGGTTTCAAGTCGTCGGGAGAATGACAGCTTGAAAGAAGAGCTACGAGGCCAATCAAAAAAATTGCTAGTATATTATATTTTTTCATTTTGCTCTATTTTTTTATCTCCATTCATCAAATTGTTGAATCCCTGAGTTGTTTACTAATTCGTCTTGTGGAATAGGTAATACATAAAGTCTTTTCAAGAATTTACGATCTTGCAAGTCACTATCTACATACTCGTACAGCCACTCATCTTGTCCGCTTCCTTTCGATATTTTCATACCATGTACACGATAGTTATTATACTCTTTTTCTGACAGTCTCCAGCGACGCATATCCCAAAACAAATGTCCTTCCATATATAATTCTACCTTGCGTTCTTGACGAATAGCATTGAATAAAGCGTCACCCGAGATCCCTGCTTTGTTAGGGAGATTGACACGCTGACGCACAGTGTTTAGGTCTGCCAATGCTTTAGCACTATTATTGAGATTGAAATAAGCTTCAGCCCTATTTAGATACACCTCAGCCAAACGAAGTTCTACCCATGTAGTCGTACTATTATATGTTGCCAAATCAATCAGTTTCTCATCTCTAAACTTACGTAAGTAGTATCCTGTAACAGTTCTACCAAGAGTATAAGTATCTTCACGATATGCCATATATCTACCCATCTCTCCATTCACCGAGTTTTCTAACTTTTTACCTTTCCATGATGCTCCATTATAGAAAATACTAGCATGGAAACGAGGCTCTAATTGGTCGTATGGAGGACGTTTAGTCGAAGAAGAATGCCATGCAGACCAGTCAACTTTTGTACCATCTGCTTTCTCATACGACTCCACCATTTCTTGTGTTGGAACTCCTGAGCCACCTGTAGCCGCTAGTTCTCCATACACTGCATAAGATTTATCGAAGTCATGATTTGGCTTACTCAACAGGTAGTTATACTCCAAAATAGATTCGCTATTCCCTCCTTTTGTAGCACTTACATAATCTCCAGCTAGTTTATAGCCTGCATCTGTCAAAGCCAATAGAGCGTCACCTGCATCCACGACCGATTGCCAACGCTTTGCATAAAGCATCGCTCTAGTTGTCATCGCATAAGCCGCTCCTTTGGTTACTCTACCAGAATTGGCTGCATCCCATTTGATAGGAAGATGTTCTGCTGCAAACTTTAGGTCAGATTCGATCAAATCCCAAACCTCAGATTCTGGAGAACGATCTTTATTCATCTCCAAATCCATATTAGTATATAGGATTACGCTTCCATGACGTTTTGCTAATTGGAAGTATAAAAATGCTCTAAAGAATTTCAACTCTGCTGACATTCTATTGTTAACACTTTCTTCTAATTGAGAATACTTCTCTTGAGAAACCAAGAGTTGATTAACTCTTCTTATTCCTTCGTAAGCAGTTGACCAAGTATTCAGCAAGTTACCAGTAGCAGACATTGTTTCAGGAGTAAAAGCATATAGATTAGCATCACCTGCCTTACCTCCAGGAACATACGATCCATATTTGAAAGTCTCAGTTAAACCCTCAGTATCACTTCCTTTGAATTGGGCTGAACCAAATGTTCCATAATCATGAATATATTTGTAGAAATACAATGTACTCAACATTGCGTTTCGCTCTGTTTCCCACACCAATTTGTCCGATACTCTATCCTTTGGAGTAGTGTCGATGAAGTCGTTACAACTCATAAACCACAAACTGAGTAGGACAAACATTGAATATTTTATATATTTTTTCATTTCTGTTCGTTTTTTAGAATGTTAGTTTAACACCTCCAGCAAAGATTCTTTGTTGAGGATAGTATCCATTCGAAACACCTGGTTGTTCTGGATCTACATTGAATTTATTCAATCCACTGATTGTAAATAAGTTTTGGGCATCCATATAAATTCTCAACTGATGTATCTTTGCAGCTTTTAGCAAGTTAGCAGGAATAGTATAACCTATTTGAGCACTTTTCATTCTCAGGTAATTCCCATTTTTGTACCAGTAGTCAGATGCATATGCATTGTTTGAACTTGCTGGGACCAATGATAAACGAGGAAAATCAGCATTTGTATTTTCTGGTGTCCACGACCTTTCAAGAAGATATGCAGGAGAGTTACCACCATGATAGAATGGACGTGTCATAGAAGTATGATCCATCACCCCACTACTATATAAACCTGTCAAAGCGACATCACGTCCTAAACCTGAAACAAACACCATGGAGAAATCGAACCCTCTCCAATCTCCTGTAATTTGCATACTACCCATAAAACGAGGAGTAGATGGCTTACCTACATATCCTCTATCATATTCGTATGAAATAACACCATCCCCATTTCGGTCTATGTATTTGATATCCCCTACTCTCACAGCTTTTCCGGCAATTAATGGTGAATTATCAATTTCTTCTTGACTTTGGAACAAACCATCCGAAAGGAATCCGACTTGCATACCAACTTCTTTTCCTGTCAATTTCAACCAGTCAGGAGCATTAATTGGGTCGTTGGAATGGCGTAGCCATCTTGATTTTGCATAAGTACCCATCACATTTACAGAATAAGAGAAGTCTCCTATTTTGTGACGGTGTGTCAATGATACTTCAAACCCTTTAGTATCTTGTCTATCATTGTTGTCATATTGGTTAAAGTAACCTCCCCATGAGCTAGGAACATCATTTCCGTCTCTTGTTCTAATCAGGTCATAAGTATATTTGTAGAATACGTCAAATTCAGCACTCAACAGACCTCTCCATAGAGTGAAGTCAAGTCCAACATTATATTGAAGATTCTTAACCCAAGTGATTTCGGTATTAGCAGGACGAGAGTAAATCAAACCCAATTGTGGAGCTCCACCTATGATAGCAACAGGTGAGCTATTGTTATAATAGCTAAGTGTTGATAGATAAGTATATGGATTGATTCCAGAACTTGCTGTTTCACCTACTCCAAAACGGAATTTAACATCATCTATAATATCACTAGTATCAAAGTCCTTAAAGAATTCTTCATTAGACATTCTCCAGCCTAAAGATAATGCAGGAGTCAATCTCCAACGTTTCCCTCCAGTCATTCCGCTAAATGTATCTGTACCATCAAAACGTCCAGAGAGCTCAGCTAAATATCTATTATCGTATTCGTAAGATGCACGACCAACAAATCCAACTTTGCGTCTATTGGTAGTCATACCCGAAGGAGCAACTTTATCAAACTTGCTAGCATTATCTAATTCGTCTAGTTCAGGAAAATCAAACCCATAAGCACTTGCCTGCATTCTGCTATTTGTGTGTTGATAAGTCTCGGCCAACAAGATTCCACTAATACTATGCTTGCCAAATGTATTGCTATAGTCTAAGCTAGTATTTGTAGTCACAGTATAGTGATGAGTAGAACCCTCTGTTAGTGTAGTTTCTGTTCCTCTAGGATCTGGGGCACGTACATAAGAAATTTGACCTGTTGGTCCATCAGGTAACATTGCTTGATTCATCTCGTATGGTGAAGCAAATATCTTAGAAGCCATATGCGTAGCATCATACGACACCATGAATTTAGCACTCAAACCTTTGATGAAAGGAGTGTCATATTTCAAACTCATGTTTGTTTCCAAAACTGTAGTTCGTGAGTTATTGTAGCCCGAATTGTTCGTTGCTGAATTTGGGTTGATAAGTACACTTGCAGTTTTACTTCCTACAGGCAATCCTTCATGATATTCTGGCAAATAAGGATGCGCTCTCAACGCTTGTTGAGGAATATTATTCCAATCATTTGGAGATGCTGAGTATCCTGGGGCCTTGCGTTTTTCAATACGCCCTAAGATATTAACGGCAAAAGTTAGATTACTCGCAATTTCTGCATCAATATTCGAACGAAGGTTGATACGGTTATAATCAAAATTATCCACATTCCCTTCTTGATTAAATCCTCCAATAGAAGTGAAGTACTTAATTTTTTCACTTCCACCTGTAGCATTTACGTTGTAACTTGCATTATGCCCTGTTCCAAAAGTCTTTTTATACCAATTTGTATTTCCCCAGCCATTTGTTCCGCTCAACATATTACGCACATGTTCGTCTCCAAAGATAGGAGCATCCCCGTCAAGCTCTCTCGCTTTGTTATACCAATAGGCATACTGGGGTCCATCAAGCATTTGAAGCATCTTGGCATTGGTACTGATACCATACTCAGCTGTGAATGAAATTCGAGATTCTCCCGATTTTCCTCTCTTAGTCGTAATGATTACGACTGTATTTCCATCAAGTCCATATACTGCAGCTGCAGAAGCGTCTTTCAATACTGAAACAGTTTCTACATCACGAGGATCTATATCACCAATTTTACGTTCAATTCCATCTACAATATACTTAGGAGCCATTCCTCTAATTTTAAGACTTGCTTGGTCTGCTCCTGGCTGTCCCGAAGGTTGTAACGATGTTACCCCTGGTACAAGCCCTCCAAGCATATTAGTCAAGTTGGCGGTAGGCGCTTTCAATAGTTTTTCTCCATCTATTTGCGAGATAGCAGCTGTAACAGAACCTTTGTTTTGCACACCATATCCTACTACAATAATCTCGTCCAGCAACTTTGCATCTTGCATCATTGTCACATCTATTGCAGTTCTCCCTTTCAGAGGAATAGACTGCGTATCAAACCCAACATACGTAAACACTAAAGTAACATTAGCATTAGCAACCGTAAGCGAGTAGTTGCCATCAAGGTCGGTCATTGTTCCATTGGTAGTACCTTTTTCTACTACCGAAACTCCAATAAGTGGAAGTTTTGCATCATCTACTACCGTTCCCGTAACCTTCACCTGAGCCGAAGCAGCTAGCGAAATGAGCGAGAAAAGAATAAATGTACAAAGCACTGTACACCACTTCAAACTTTGTCTTGTCATAGTTATTTATTAAAAAGTTAACACTAAATTATTTATTAGCTATTTCTTCACACACTTTCCAGCACTGATAGAGCGCTCTAGGCACATGGAAACAACCTTTCCACTTGCCGCCTTTCAGTGTCAATAGAGGTTCTCCTTGGCGATTGAGGTATCCAAACCATTCTGGATGCTCTTGATCTTTGAAGTGTGTCCATGTATATTCATGAATCGTTTTATACCATTTGAGGCACTCTTCCGAACCCGTTAGGTTATAACCTTTTAGAAGAGCAATGAGGGTTTCCACATGCACCCACCACAGTTTTTGATCCCATTCTAGTTGTTGGGTTGGTTTGCCCATTCTATCCATAAAGTAGAAGATGCCACCATGTTCTTTGTCCCATCCATACTCTATCATCGTTAATGTGATTTTCACTGCACGCTCTGCTAGTTCAGGTCTATTCAAACGCTTAGACAAATCCATTATAAACCACATCGACTCTATGGCATGCCCTGGGTTAACTAATCTCCCATCGAAAGTATCGGACAATTGATTGTCTGTTGTAATATTTTCGATAATGATTCCTCCTAGTTCTGGACGATAAAACTCTTCCATCACCGTATGAATACACTCCTCAGACAATTGTAAAAGCAGTTCGGGAGAAAGTAAATGCTCTATTTCTTGTGCTAGATTGCACAGAATCATTGGGAGAGCAAAATTTTTCAAACTTCTGCTCCCAGCAGATGCTTTATTCCACTTTCCCTTAGGGTTATTTTGCTTTTCTCTAATGATATCAAATGTCTTTAGAGCAATATCTGCATACTCTTTGCTTCCTGTTGCTTTACTCAATTGTCCAAAAGCGATAGTTGCAAAAGTGTATGAAAAAATATTATATGGCTCCACTAGTGGTTTTCCTTCTTTTGTCAGAGAAAAGTACCAATTGAGACTACCATCATGCCCATATTTTTTCAAAAACTCAGCACCTTGTATAGCACAATCCAACCACTCTTGACGCTTCTCAACATTGTTATACAATGAAGCAAACATCCATACTTGGCGGGCTTGTAGCCAAATAAACTTATCTGTATCAAATACTGAACCGTCTCTTTCGAGGCAGGTATAGTATCCTCCATGCTCTAAGTCTTGCGACTTTTGCAGCCAAAAAGGGATAACACTCTCTAACAGCTCAGTTTTGTACTGAGCCGCCAACTTCTTAAAATCCATAAATTCAATATGTTATGTAGTTAATCTATTTCTCCCAAAATTTCTCTATCTCTTCCAAAGATTTACCCGTAGTTTCGGGCATTAGTTTCCATACAATGAGCATATATGGCACACACATAGTAGCAAAAAGAAGGAATGTTCCAGCTGGAGTTGCTGTTTTCAGTAACCATGGGGTTAGTTGTCCTATCAAGTAAGTTCCCACCCACAACGAGAAACCAGCAATTGACATAGCAATTCCCCTAACCTTGGTAGGATACATTTCTGAAAGGAAAACAAATATAACTGCCGAGATGGATATAGCACAACTAAATACATAGAGCAAAAAGAAAACTAACAGCATACTGCTTGGCAAGCCCATAGATTCGGCAAAGCTAAAGTAGAATGTTATGAGGAGGAGGCATATAATCATACCCGACACTCCGAAGTAAACTAGTTTTTTACGCCCTATTTTGTCTATTATCATTATGGCAACAATGGTTGTAAGCATATTCACCAAACCAACAAACACTTGATAATAAAGTGAATCTCCACTTGACAAACCAGTGCTTTCGAAAATCGTTGGTCCATAATACAATACAGCATTCACTCCCATAAATTGGCCTAGCATAGCAATGGCTGCTCCAATGAGAATAGCCTTACGAATACCAGGATTAAAGATGATTCTCCAATTCGTTTTTTCGCCAGAAGTCACTTTCTTGATTGCATTCACTTCTGCTAGAGCAGCAACACTAGAACCAAAGATACGTTCTAGAGTAGCAGTAGCATTTTTATCCTTATTTTTCAACACCAACCAACGAGGACTTTCGGGGATAAAGAAGATGATAAAAAAGAATAATACCGCTGGCAAGATTGCCATTCCTAGCATAGCTCTCCATACCTCATCGTGGAATATCAATTTTAAAAGTGGAGTTGTCAGTTCAGCCGCCCCTCCTTCTGAAAAATTTTGCAATCCAAAGTTTACTAAGTATGCCCCTAAAAATCCGATAGTGATTGCTAACTGATAGAGAGCAACCAACTGTCCTCTATACTGAGGAACAGATATTTCGGAAATATAAAGTGGCGACACAATGGAGACCACTCCAATAGCTGCCCCTCCAATAATGCGAGCAAAAACCAAGAAGGTGAATGAGCTAGAAACTGCACACCCAACGGCTGACACACAGAAAAGTATGGCTGCAATAAAAAGTGTATTTCTTCTCCCCAAGTTGTCACTCATAAGTCCACCACTCATCGCTCCTAGAATGGAACCAACGAGAGCACAACCCACGTACCACCCACTTTCGATTGTATCGAGTCCAAATTGATGTGTCACGCTAGAGATTGTTCCTGATATGACAGCTGTGTCATATCCAAAAAGGAATCCACCCAATGCGGCAACAAAAGCTAGAAACGATACGTATTTCATATTTACATTAGCAACTGCCATCTGTAATTGTTTTTAAGGTTAAAACTTATAGATTAAAATATTCTTTATATCTGTTATACAGATGTCCTGCTTGTAGATATGCTGACTGAGGACTCATGAAATGAGAAAACTCAAAAGTAATTCCTTTGTTATAGCCAGCACGTTTTGCAGCTTCAAGCTTCAAGCGCAGTTTGTCGAACTTGATGGGCAAGAATTTGATGGGCATATCTCTATCAAAAGTTTCTGCATTTGTCCAACACTCTAGTCCATAGCGATCTGCCATTTTCTTGTTCACTTCAAAAAAAGCATCCAACTCATCATAGTCTATGTGCCCGTCTTGAAAAGCACAAGCATCCACAGCACCCTTTATTCCATCAAAGATTTCGCTCCATTCTTTCTCGTGTTGTTGCACAGATACTGCGTCATCTTTGGTTAGGCTAGAGCCTGCTGCCATTACTGCTTTTTTTCCATCTATCCACGGAGACATAAGTGTTGGCAAACCATTAGAAACGTCTTTGCATTGTTTGCCCATATTATAGAAAGCACTGATTGCACCTTTTGTAGCACGGCTAATTTCGCCACTCAAATACCAACCACCAAAGCTTTTGTAGTGTCCATATTGTTTCCACACCTCGTCAATCACATATTTGTTCGACTCAATTTCCACACTCATATCACCAGTATCCCAATATTTTCCAGAGTCATAAAGTCCAAAATAGAACTTCATATTATACTTGTCGCACAAGCGTAAATACATATCCACCAAATCCACAGAAGGCATATAACAACCTTGGCTTAACAAATATTTTGAAGGATAGGTAATAAATTTTCTATATCCAGAGCGAATCATTATAACAGTATCTATCCCTATGGCTTTCATATGCTGAAAGTCTAAATCCCATTCTCTTTCGCCCCAGTTTTGATGAGGGATATCATGCGAAATTTCATCGACAAAAGTACCAGTAAGCATCAGTGCATCATTCTTTGGCACAATCAGTTTGCTCTCTATAGAGGTGTCAATAATTGCATTCTGATGAGAATTCGTATTTCCTATTTGTGAGCCTGCATTATTGCAGCTCGTAACCAGCGATGCAGTAAGGGCTGTAGCTCCTACTGCTGCTGTTTTTTTCAAAAAGTCTCTTCTATTATTATTGTTATTCATGGTAATGAGATAAGTTATTTTATTCTACAAAGCCTCCTTGCAAGTCCACATTCTTACTGTCGAATGGTTTTAACAAACTATCTATCATTATGGCAAATTCACCACGAGTGATTGTCTTGTTCAAATCTTTCTCCTTCAAGAATGATTCTGTGGAGATATTAATCTTTTCCTTTTGTCCTATTTCAGCAATCCACTCAGCTAATTGCGTATAAGTTATTTGGGTTTGCTCATCTATTTTCCAATCCAAATTGTAGAACTCAATCAGTCCTTCCAATTCAGTAACCAATAGAGGATCGTTAGTTCTCAGCCATGTTTCGTTAGACCACTCTACATTTTTACCAATCCCTTTCAAGATACCAGTTGCTCCAATACGTTGATAAGCTAAGAAGTTCTTATCCAACTTCTCCACATCTAAATAAGGTAGGATATATCCTCCGTTTGCCAACATCGCTCGTTGCACATCGCGTACTGATACGTCTCGCACTTGTTTGTTTTGTTGCACAGCCAAAGCAGCCAAAGTTCCTGTAACCTGTCCTATTTGCAACACCACTGGCTGTAGTCGTGTTGTACCATTTACAAGATTGGTTACCGAAATAGATTTTTCACCCACTATCAAGTCATTCACCCCTTTAGGAATCATTGTACCCAGTGGTAAACCATAAGATGGAACTGGATAGAAATATAGATTAGGTAGATTCTCGTAATCGCTATATCTTGTATGGTGATGATCTACAGGGTAGTCTCCCACGGCAACTGCAGTTCTGTATAATTTTTCTTTTTGAGTATATGGTTCTGTTATATGATTTAGTCCAAATAAGACCTCACCATGTATGCGTCTCGATTCTCTATGATATGGGATAAATGGTAGTTTATCTTCAGTTGGGAATTCATCATCTGCCAAACCTAGATTAGAGAATCCTAATTCTTTTTGAATAAAGTAAACGAATTGCATCGTGAAGTTTTTCGCTTTTTTCAATTCTTC
>JASLEN010000233.1 GCA_030151105.1 Dysgonomonas sp. | reverse complement strand
CACAACGTAAAGTCGAAGAGAACAACTTTGGAATCCGTAAGAGACTATTGGAATATGATGATGTTATGAACTCTCAACGTGAGGTGGTTTATAAACGTCGTCGCAATGCCCTTATGGGAGAAAGATTAGGTCTTGATATTGTTAATATGTTCTATGATTCAGCTCTCAATCTGATTGAAGAACATATCGATGTATTGGACTATGAAGCGTTGAAAGTAGATGTCCTACGCCTTTTTGCTGTAGAATGTCCATTTGACGAACAAACATTCCGTTCAAGTAAGCCTGAAGCTCTTGTCGAAATGATATATCAAAAAGCAGTAGACAACTTTAAGAGCAAGACTGATAGACTATCTGATATTGCCAACCCAGTAATTAAGCAAGTTTTTGAAGAACAAGGTTCGCGCTTCGAAAATATCATGATTCCTATCACAGATGGCAAACGTGTATATAACATATCATGCAATCTAAAAGATGCTTATGAATCGGAATCTAAAAGTGTCGTACAAGCATTCGAAAAAGCGATTGTACTTCATACAATAGACGAACAATGGAAGGAACATCTACACGAAATGGATGAACTGAGACAATCTGTGCAACATGCAAGTTACGAACAAAAAGATCCTCTATTGATTTACAAGCTGGAGTCTTTCAAATTATTCTCTGTAATGTTGAATGTTACCAATAAGAGAGCTGTAACTATTCTAATGAGAGGTCAGATTCCTGTTCGCGAAGCTGATGAAGTAAAAGAAGCAGCTCCAGAGCAAAAGACTGATTATAGTCGCTATAAAACAGAACGTAGTGACGTAGAAGATAGTCAACAAAGAGCTCCACAAGCTCCTAAAAGGCAAGTTACTGCACCGATACAAGTAGATAAAAAACCAGGTAGAAACGAACCTTGTTTCTGTGGAAGTGGTAAGAAATACAAACAATGCCACGGCAAGAATTAAATTGCCCTAGGAATAAGAGTTAACATATTTGAAAAGCCCGACTGATTGTAACAAAGTCGGGCTTTTTTGCGTCATAAATATTTCAGAATTGTTCAAGAATTTAGTATCTTAGCATGATTTTTGGCTTTGGACTCAATGACCTTGAATTGAATATAATTTCGCAAAATAGATAATACAAAATTATCCTAATTATACAAGATGACTGAAGATAGAATAATTAAAATCAACATCGAGGATGAGATGAAATCATCATACATTGACTATTCAATGTCAGTGATTGTTTCACGTGCTCTACCTGATGTTAGAGATGGTATGAAGCCTGTTCATCGTCGTATCCTTTATGGAATGAGTGAACTGGGGAATACATCAAACAAGCCTCACAAGAAATCAGCTAGAATCGTGGGAGAGGTACTCGGTAAGTATCACCCTCATGGTGACGGGTCTGTATATTTTGCTATGGTGCGTATGGCTCAGTTTTGGAGTATGCGTTACATGTTAGTAGATGGACAAGGAAACATGGGTAGTGTGGACGGTGATAGTCCTGCTGCAATGCGTTATACAGAAGCACGTTTGAGCAAATTGGCTGAAGAAATGTTGAAAGACATTGACAAAGAAACAGTCGATTTCAAGCTGAACTTTGATGACACATTGCAAGAGCCAACTGTTCTTCCTACACGTATTCCTAACCTGTTAATAAATGGGGCATCAGGAATTGCAGTGGGGATGGCTACTAATATGGCTCCGCACAATATGACTGAGGTTATCAATGGTACGATCGCTTATATTGATGATAGAGAGATTGATGTTCAAGGTTTGATGCACCATGTGAAAGCGCCAGATTTTCCATCAGGAGGCTTCATTTATGGGTATCAAGGAGTGATTGACGCTTTTGAAACAGGTCGTGGACGTGTAGTAATGCGTGGTCGTGCTGAAATTGAAATAGAAAAAAATCACGAAAAAATCGTAATCACAGAAATACCATATCTTGTTAATAAAGCAGATATGATTAAACATATTGCTGATCTAGTGAGCGAAAAACGCTTGGATGGAGTTAGCAATGTGAATGATGAGTCAGACCGTCAGGGTATGCGTATTGTGGTGGATATCAAGCGTGATGCTAATGCTAATGTGGTGTTGAATAAGCTGTACAAAATGACAGCTCTACAATCTTCATTTAGTGTAAATAATATTGCCTTGGTAGATGGACGTCCGCAAACATTGAATCTGAAAGATATGATTTCAGCGTTTGTGAATCACCGTCACGAAGTAGTTATACGTCGTACGCAATACGATTTGCGAAAAGCAGAGGAACGTGCTCATATCCTTGAAGGATTGATTATTGCATCAGATAATATTGATGAAGTAATCGCATTAATTAGAGCGTCAAAATCTCCACTAGAAGCAATTGAAGGATTGATTGCTAAATTCAGTTTGTCAGAAATTCAAGCTCGTGCTATTGTTGAAATGCGTCTTCGTCAATTGACTGGACTAGAGCAAGATAAACTTAGAGGAGAATATGATGAAGTTCAAAAAATGATAGCTTATTACAACGAAATTCTTTCTAATGAGGAACTTTGTATGCAAGTGATCAAAGATGAGCTTATTGAAATAAGAGATAAATATGGTGACGAGCGTCGTTGTGAAATTATGTATTCATCTGAGGAATTGAATCCAGAGGATTTTTATGCTGATGATGAGATGATTATCACAATTTCGCACATGGGTTATATTAAGCGTACACCATTAACAGAGTTTAAATCTCAAAACAGAGGTGGAGTAGGGGCTAGAGGCTCTGAAACCAGAGATGAAGACTTCATTGAGTATATTTATCCAGCATCAATGCATAATCATATGTTGCTGTTTACTCAAAAAGGAAAATGTTTCTGGTTGCGTGTTTATGACATTCCTGAAGGATCAAAAACATCAAAAGGGCGTGCTATTCAAAACTTATTGAATATAGATGCAGATGATAAAGTAACTGCATTTATCAATGTTCAGGGTCTAACGAAACCTGAAATGATAGAGGGTAAATACTTGACATTCTGTACTAAAAACGGTGTGATCAAAAAAACTGCTTTAGAGGCATATTCTCGTCCTCGTCAAAATGGAGTGAACGCTATTACTATTCGTGAAGACGATAGTGTGATAGAAGTACTATTGACAGGAGTTGATTATGAAATCTTGATGGCTAATAGAAATGGTAGAGCTATCCGCTTCAACGAAAGTCAAGTGCGTGCAATGGGGCGTACAGCAACAGGTGTACGTGGTATGCGCTTAGATGAGCATGATCCAGAAGATAGAGTAATTGGTATGATTGCTATGTCGAAAGAAGAGCAAGATACCAACACTGTGATGGTGGTTTCTGAACTTGGATACGGAAAACGTACCCGTTTGAATGATGAAGATGGAGAGCCTGTTTACCGTATTACTAGTCGTGGTGGTAAAGGTGTTAAAACTCTGAATATTACTGATAAAACAGGAAAACTTGTATCCATAAATAGTGTAACTGATGAGCATGATTTGATGATTATCAACAAATCGGGAATCACTATTCGTCTTGATGTTGAGTCTATTCGTACAATGGGTAGAGCTGCACAAGGTGTTCGTTTGATTAATTTAGGAAAACGAAATGATGAAATAGCTTCAGTTTGTAAAGTTTTATCTGAAGAAGAGGAAGTTATTGAAGAAGAACTAAACGAAAATAATATAGAAAATTCCATCGAGAATGGAAATAATTCTGTAGATAATGCAGAAGAAAGAGAAAACGAAGAATAAAAATTATAAATTAAACATTATGAAGAAAATAGTATTATTTGCATCACTATGTATGTTTGCTACGTTCTCATTCGCTCAAAAAAAGGCTGTTAAACAGGCTAAATCTGCACAAGATAAAACAGCAGAAGCGAGAGAATTGATAAAACCTGCTTTTACTGACCCTGAAACTGCACAAGATCCTGAAACATGGAAAGTTGCTGGAGATATTGAGTTCAAGTCTTTTAACAAAGAGCGCGATGCTGAAATGTTGAAAGAAATGACTAGTGGAAAAGGAGCTAATGAAGAAGTAATGTACACAGGTTTGTACAATATGGTTGGCTACTATGTGAAGGCTGATGAGCTAGGCGAACTACCTGATGAAAAAGGGAAAACAAAAAATAAGGTCAGAAAAGATATCGTGAAAAATCTCAAAGAAGCATATCCTTTCTATATTAATGGAGGTATTTATTATAATGATAAAGCAATTCAAGCTAACCAACAAGGTGATGCTGATGCAGCAAAAAATAATTATAGCAAAGCTGCTGATTTCTTCGAAATGTATTGGGACATTCCTGCATACCCAATGTTTGAAGGAGAAGAGATTGTAAGTATGGATAGTACTTTCCAAACAATTAAATATTATGCAGTTATTAGTGCTGTTCAAACTGGTGATAGCGAGCGTTCTATCAACTTGTTGAAGAAAATTATTGCATCTCCATATATTGCTAATAGCACTCATGCTGAAAGTGATCCTTATGAGTTGTTAGCTTCTGAGTATCAAAAGAATAATGATTCAATTGCATTCTTAAATATCTTGAAAGAAGGAGCTCAAAAATTCCCTAAAAATCAATACTTTATTCCTAACTTGATTAACGAATATATTCGTTCAGGACAAGCTAATGCAGCTGTGGAGTATTTAGATCAAGCAGTTAAGAATGATCCAGATAGCAAATGCGAATTGTTGAGCGTTAAGGCTTCATTATTGGCTACTGACAAAGATTATGCTGCTAGTATTAACAACTACGAGCAAGCTTTGGCTGCTGATGAAAACTGCGAAAGAGCTTTAGAAGGTCTTGGAGTCGTTTATGTATTGCAAGCGCAAGACATGAAAGAAAAAACAGGTACAGAAACTAATCGACAAAAATTGAAAGAAATTGATGAGGAAACAGTATCACTTTACAAAAAGTCTTTACCATTGCTAGAGAAGTATGTATCGTTGTTGAGAGCAAGAAATGCAGATAAATTGGATTTGAGACCAGGACTTGTAAAACTTCAAAATGTATATTATAATTTGAGTTTGCTAAATGTGGATAAAAATGCAGAATTGGAAGCTATTGAAAAAGAGCTTGAATAATAAAGCTTTATAATATAAATAAAAAACGTCTGGAAATTTTCCAGGCGTTTTTTATTTATATTATTTTAGGATAAACTTGTTTTAATTTCAAATTAGGTCGATACGAAGTAGGAGTATCTTATTCAATAGTCGGTTAGCCAATTGGTGTTTTTTTTTGTATTTTATAGACTTTTTTTTAGGTTGATATATGTCAATTTTTTATCTTTGCGCCATAACTATCCAAAAGAGCGATTATCCGTTAGTCAATTATCACACAAAAGGAGAATCGTAAACTCATTTACTAGTAGTAGCTTAATTGATATTACTAATTAATTAGTTTTATAGATTGATACAAACTCTGATATATTTTACAAGATGAAAATGAAAAAATTATATTTTAGCATTATGTTTGCATTGTTGTTTTCAACAACATCATATGCATAGGTGACTATTGGGTCATTAAAGCCACCTATGGCAGGTGCGCTATTAGATTTAAAATCAGGTAACACAGACGGTAGTAGTACAAAAGGGCTATTATTACCTAGAGTAAAATTGTTGAGTGAAACAATACCTAATGGTTCTGATCTCTCAAAAACGATAGAAGGAAACACCCTTGAGGGAGTTTGGGATAAAGACGTCCATGTTGGTTTGATGGTATATCACGTAGATGATGATTCATTGGATGGAAAAGGTGTAT
>JASLEN010000175.1 GCA_030151105.1 Dysgonomonas sp. | reverse complement strand
GATATATCAGCATATTTTCTCATCCTATCTACTAATTGGAAGAATAATAAATTACCTCCTGAGTTAATAGGATATGGAATATATGGAGTGAGAATTAGTAATTTCATATTTTAAGTATGCTTAGAGAAGAGCTCATCTAATTGTTTTAATCTTCTCTCTAAGAGAAAATAAGATGAATACAATTTTTTACTCTGATTAGCTATTTCTGAATATTTAGAAGGGTCAGTAAGTAATTGATTCACATAATCTGCAAACTCTCTAGCATCATCCGTTACTAGACACCCATTGTCTATCTTATTAGGCAAACCATCTACTCCCCTCAAATTACAAACAATAGGTAATCCAAAAGACATTGCTTCTAGCACCTTCAATTTAAGACCTGTTCCTTCTAACATCGGACAGATAGCAACTCTAGTCTGATCATATATTTCAGATAAATCCTTTACATAAGGAGTTTTTTCTACGTTTGGGAAATTATCAATACAGCCACAAATTCGTCCTACAACTTTTATGGCTATAGATGAATTCAGTAGAGGGTATACTTGCTCAAAGAACCATTTGGCAGAAGCCTTATTATAAGGATTGTCACTTGCCACATAGAGTAAGTCATACTTCTTTTCTACATTTCTAGCTTCAGATTGCTCGTAATTAGAAATGATTGGAACTAATTGCACTTCTGCATCCAACAGCTGATGAAATACATGAAACTCATCAACTGAAACAGCCCATACTTCATCAAAATAATTTAATCGATTGATCTCACCTTGAAAAATAGCTCCTAATTTATTCTTAGACTCTTTTCTATCTCGATTATACTGTTGTATAGTCAAAAAGTCATGTGTATCTATGATTAGTCGAGCTCCCTTTATAAATTTCCGATCTTTTACTACATCAGCCCAAGTCGTATAGTTGATGACTATATAGTCGTATTCATTTTCTTTTAGAACTTTTTGAAATTGACGACGTAGGCTTAAAGTTACGTCTGATTGGAAAACTGAATTATTTTTTGTTTTATTAAATAAAATCTCAGGAATTTTATGCAAGAACATACGTTTGATGTTTTGCCTTCTATAAGGTTTCTTTACTCCTACAAAAACTCGATCTACAAGCTGAGTCGCAAGCATTTCTTCTACCGCATTCTCAGAAACAGGAGGTCCATAATCCTTTATTCCAAAATAATCTACTTCAAATTCTCTAGACTTGAAGTAATTCAGTATGGAAATAACCCTAGCCCTATTCCCTGCATTAGGCTCTAAAGACATATCGGGCATAAAATATAGGACTCGGACAGTTTTCTTCATTATTCAGCTTTATCGTATTTTTTAATCTTCCAGATTGCAGATTATAGCATTTACTTCCACATCTTCCACCTCTTCTTCCCCTAGAGCCTTAAATGTTTGCAATTTTGTATAGTTGATGAAATACGGATTTATACGCAAAGTGTTAGGCACAAAGAATAAAATTCCTGATTTAAACTCAGTACGTTCTAACTCCTTTTCAAAAGGGAATACTTTAGTTATATTATTATTGTTATCCATTTCTACTACTGTATCTTTTAGATAGGTATCTGGATATATATAGGTGTAATGTGAGTAGTATCTTTTCATTACGAAAATATTTATAGTATATAATTGAATTTAAAAATATTCTTATTTAACAACAGACTCGAGTTCTGTATTATTATTTTCTTCTGCTGAATTGCGACTTATTGAATCACTTGCAATAAGCATCTCTTTTTTCTTATTCCTGATATGACTAAGCATCACCTTTGGCATATTATCAGTTGCCATTACCATATGGACATAGCCCGAGATCTCTTTCAAAAGGCTATCACCTAACAAAGATTTTTCGAAAATGAATAATGAATCAGCTAATAATTTTCTCTTATCAACAACTATTGTGTCAGCATATTTATAATAAACTGAAGATTCTATATTGTGAAATGTGGTATCAATACCTTTGGTTTGAAAACATAATTCCCATTTTTCTTTATCAAAAGATCTCATTTGTATGGAATCTATTTTAAATCTAAATGTTGGTGTATTCGCATCTAGAATATAATACTCTGGCAATTCAGTATTAAAACCTACCAATTTGAACGAATATAAGTTCTTAGAATTAAAATCATTCATCCAATCGCTACGCTTTTGCAGTCTTGCTGCTACAGTGTCTTGAATAGCTGAGTAAAACGTAATATTGTCTGAATACCAAACGAGTGAGGAATCTAGTTGTGCTTGTGTAATACCATGCTTCTGTAGTACACTATTAATTAAAGCATCTTTATAGGCGTCTGATTTAAATTCGTCTCGTCTATTCTTCATCATAGCATCTACAATGTATAGATCTTGAAAGACTTCTATCATTTTTTCTTCACTAATAACACTCCTCGGCTTTGTACCACAAGAGACAAAGACAAGGATAGTAATAAAAAACGTGACAATAAATCTGGATAAACTCATTGATTAATTATTCTATTTTAAGTATAATACAGAAGAAATAAATTGCTATTTTTTATTTTCTAAGGAATCAGAAAGCTCTTTTCGGTAGAAGATTAGCAATAGAAAAATTCCAACTGTAATAGCAGAATCTGCAATATTAAAAATCGGGCTAAAAAATACAAATGGCATATTTGCCCAACTATAAGGAAACCAAGCAGGGAAATTACCTTCAATTAGAGGGAAGTAAAGCATATCTACAACTCGCCCATGAAGCCAGCTACTATATCCTTCTCCTAGAGGAACAAAATCTGCTACATGACCAGCATAGCTTGCTGAAAAAATCTCACCATAGAAAACACTATCAATAATATTTCCAAAAGCTCCAGACCAAATTAGAGCAATACATATAACAAAACCTAATTTGAATCCTTGTTTGATAATACGAGCCATGTAAAATCCGATGAAACCAATAGCTACAATTCTGAATAGAGATAAGAACAATTTGCCTAGTTGTTTACTAGATTCCTCCTCTCCTCCAAAAGTCCAACCAAAGGCCATTCCTGGATTTTCGACAAAGTAAATTTTAAACCAACTAGCTATTTCTATGCTATCATAGAGAGGCATTGTTGTTTTTACCCATATTTTAGATGCTTGATCTATAATTAGCACAAGCGCTACTACCACAAGGGCAATAATTCCATTTCTTTTAATATCCATTGATATATTCCGCTAAAAAAACCGAAGAAAAAGAGTGATTCCGTTGTTTCAGTCTTTTTCTTCGTTTTCTGCTCTTTAGATTTCTTATTT
>JASLEN010000162.1 GCA_030151105.1 Dysgonomonas sp. | reverse complement strand
ATATAAGCTTATAAGTTAAATAAGCCCTAATTGTTATTGCAAATTTAGAAAAAGATAGCTTTTAAAGCTACTTTTGATATCCAAATGAAGAGAGAATATGATAAGTAAGTTTTTTTTAGAGAAGATAAAGACCAATTTTGCTTTCGAACCTACTGTGCAACAGGCTGAGGCTTTGGAGATGATCGTAGAGTTTCTTTTCTTACAAAAACATGAAACGTTATTTCTCTTGACGGGTTATGCTGGTACAGGAAAGTCTTCGTTGATAGGTTCGTTGGTGAAAACGATGAACGAGTTAAAACAGAAAACCGTCCTTCTAGCCCCCACAGGTCGGGCAGCAAAGGTTTTTTCCTTCTACTCAGAGCATCCTGCCTTTACTATTCATAAGAAAATCTATCGTCAAAAAGCCTATACAGGTGATTCCGCTGACTTCGGAATCATGGACAATTTGCATAAGGATACTTTGTTTATTGTGGATGAGGCATCCATGATAAGCAACGATTCATTTGGCAACTATTCCTTTGGTAGTGGCAGATTGTTAGATGATTTGATTCGTTATGTTTATTCAGGCGAGAATTGTCGTTTATTGCTTATTGGAGATTCTGCACAGTTGCCTCCAGTAGGTTTAGAGGATAGTCCCGCTTTGAGCATTGGAATGCTAGAGGGCTACGGAATGGATGTGTTTTCTACCAATTTGACAGAGGTCGTGCGTCAAGGGGAAGATTCTGGAATTTTATTCAATGCTACAAATATTAGGGAGTCTTTAAGGAATGAGACAACTGAGCTTTATCCAAAGTTGAAACTCGATATTTTTACTGATGCCAAAATGATAAGTGGCGAGGATCTGATAGATGAGATGTCCTCTGCCTATGCTCGTGATGGGGTGGATAGTACGATGGTGGTCACTCGTTCGAATAAGCGTGCAAACATATACAATCAAGGCGTGCGCAATACTATTCTTTATCGTGAGGATGAACTCTCAACTGGCGACTTGTTGATGATAACAAAGAATAATTATTATTGGACTGAGAAAATAGATGGCATAGACTTTTTAGCCAATGGCGAAATTGTAGAAGTGAGACGAGTGCGGAATCTGCAAGAGGTCTTTGGATTCAGATTTTGCGATGTTGAAGTTCGAAGTCTTGACTACGATATAGAGTTTGAAGTAAAAGTTCTCTTAGATACACTCCATTCAGAGGCTGCTGGATTGACTCGTGAACAGCAAGAGGAATTTTTCAAAAACGTGATGGAGGATTATGAAGGTTTGTCTACTAAGTCAGCACGGATGAAAGGATTGAAGGCTGATCCTTATTTTAATGCTTTACAAGTGAAATTTGCCTATGCCGTAACCTGCCACAAGGCACAAGGTGGTGAGTGGATGAATGTGTTTTTAGATATTGGATATATCACCGAGGAGCATCTTGGGGTTAGTTTTTATAGGTGGTTATATACTGCAATTACTCGTGCTACACATAAATTGTACTTTGTAAATCTTCCTAAAGACTTCATATAGTTTGGTTTAATGATTTTTGAGAATACTTTTTTAGAAAGAAGAGTTGATATTTAAAACAATACGACTATTTTTGCCGAGTTGTTGTGTGAGTTTTGTAACTTTGCGGAAACAAATTTTACAATTCACATTAAGGTAAACGTTAAACACGAAAAATTTTAAACACGATTATGTTAAAAACTATTCTATCTATCTCAGGAAAACCAGGGCTTTTCAAATTGGTCTCTAACAGCAAAAACATGGTAATTGTAGAGTCTTTAGCTGACAATAAAAAAATGCCTATCCATGCTCGCGATAGGATTGTATCGTTAGGTGATATCTCTATATATACACAAGAGGATGAAGTGTTGCTGAAAGAAGTTCTTTGCGCAATGAAGACTAAAGAAGCAGGAAAAGAGTGTTCTACTCAAGCAAACTCTAAAGCTGACGACTTGAGAAAATATTTCAAAGAAGTGCTTCCTAACTATGATGAAGATAGAGTACATCCATCGGATATGAAAAAAATGATCAACTGGTATAATTTGCTTATTAATGCAAATATCGAATTTGATGTAGAAGAAGTTGCCGAAGAAGAAACAGAAGCTGAAGCGTAATTTCATCAAGCAAAAGAAAACAAAAGAGGGATATTTCAATTGAAATATCCCTCTTTTGTTTTCATATCTATAAAATAAACTTAGTGCATTATTTTATATAAAAGTTCTTTCAGGAGCTGTCCATCAGGCGTAGAGGGATTGTCCACACCCTTGCCTTTGGCATCGTATGTCCTAAGCAATGAGATAATATTCATACATTTAAAGGCATTGTAGCTCTTCAAAGCGGTCACATAATCTCTAGCCATAAAAGGGCTTCTCAACCCAAGTTCCTGAGCCAAACCATTGTCTGTTTTGTTAGGAGCCCAATAACAAATCATTAGATTGCTAAAGAAATTGAAGAGAATAGCCAAAGTCATTATCATAGGATTATTCTTTGGATTCTTTTCAAAATAATCAGCTATTTGATTTGCCTTGAAAACATCTCTCGTGATAACAGCTTTCAACAATTCAAAGTTGTTATAATCCTTGCTGATACCAATATTCTGCTCGATGATTTCTGGTGTGATTCGAGTTTGTGACTCTGGCAAAGCAATTATTAGCTTGTCAAGCTCATTAGACAATTTACTCAAGTCGTTACCTAGATAATCAGACAGCATCTGAGCCGATTTGTCATCAATGGTCAGTTTCTTTTCTTGAACAAAAGAGCTGATAAAGGCAGGCATTTTGTAGTCAGGAATCTTTTTTGATTCAAAAACTACTCCATTTTTGTCCACTGTGGCAGCAAACTTTTTGCGTTTGTCCACAGTACCTCCTTTATAATTGATAACTAATATTGTAGAAGCCAGAGGACTTTTGGTATAAACCTCCAAGTCATCAATTTTAGCAAGCCTCTGAGCCTCTTTAATCACAATCAATTGATGGTCTGTCATCATCGGAAAACGACGAGATGCTATCACTACATCGTTTACGTTTGTCTCCAAGCCATACAAGATTGTTTGGTTAAAATCTCTCATATCTTCAGGCACAACAGCCTCTGTCAATAGATTTGTTAATTCATCTATATAATAAGGTTCATCGCCCATCAGTAGATAGATAGGTGCAAATTTGCGAGCTCTAATGTCTTTTACAATCTGTTCGTAGGTCATATATTATTTAGGAAGGCGAGATTCAAAATCTGATTTCAAGACTAGCTTTCTACCTAATTATTTTTGTTCTTATTTTGTGAGCTTTTTGTTAATCAAAGCGTAGGTGTCTCACTGTTTTATCATTATTTATCAGACGCTCAAGCGATTCTATCCCAATCATAACATGATCTTCTACAAATTGTTGAGTTACTATGCTGTCACTCTTTTCTGTTTTCACTCCATCCGAAATCATTGGTTGGTCTGATACCAGAAGCAAGGCTCCAGTAGGGATGCGATTGGCAAATCCGCAAGTAAATAGTGTTGCAGTTTCCATATCCACAGCCATTACTCTTACTCTTCGCAGATACTCTTTGAAGTTTTCGTCATATTCCCATACACGGCGGTTGGTCGTATAAACCGTTCCTGTCCAGTAATCTTTATTTCTATCTCTAATATTAGTTGAAACAGAGCGTAATAGACTAAATGCAGGAAGTGATGGTACTTCAGGTGGATAGTAGTCGTTCGAAGTCCCCTCGCCACGGATGGCCGCAATCGGCAAGATGTAATCGCCCAATTGATTCTCCTCTTTTGTTCCTCCGCATTTACCTAGAAATAATACAGCTTCTGGTTCTACAGCACTCAACAAGTCCATTATTGTAGCAGCATTGGCACTTCCCATGCCAAAATTGATGATAGTGATACCATTTGCCGAAGCATTGGGCATATTGCCATCTAAACCAAGGATAGGCACGTTGAAATGTTTTGCAAATACTTCTACATATTTCGAAAAATTGGTAAGTAGAATGTGCTTTGTAAATTCACTCAGAGGTCTTTTGGTATAGCGTGGAAGCCAATTTTCCACAATTGCTTGTTTTGTTTTCATAATAGCTATAATTTTGTTTCTCTGTTTATTGTTCTAATGTAATAATAGAAATATAATCAGAATTGTTAATTAAAGAGTGCTTTTTTTGAAACTTTTATCAAAGATAATAAAATATGTTGGAGTTAAACCTGCCTGCATTCGATATCAAGCTTGCTAAAGTAGATGGTCGTCCATCTGTTTTCGATAAGTTGCGCAAGAGATATGTTGCTCTAACGCCTGAGGAGTGGGTGAGACAGCATTTTGTAAACTTTCTTATTGCCGAAAAAGAGTATCCTCAAGCTTTGATTGCTAATGAGATGCAAGTGAATTTGAATGGGCAAAAGAAGCGCTGTGATTCTGTTGTCTTTGATCGGATGGGAGAGCCACTAATGATAGTGGAATATAAAGCACCAGAGGTGAATATAACTCAGAAAGTTTTTGATCAGATTGCTAGGTATAATATTGTGTTACGTGTAGAGTATCTTATTGTTTCTAATGGACTTAGTCATTATTGCTGTCAAGTAGATTATGAGAACCAGCAGATTAAATATCTAGAGGAAATTCCTACTTATGAGCAATTACTCGTTGAAGAATAATTCTAAACATTATCTGTAAAATAAAAAAGAGCATCCAAAATATTGAATGCTCTTTTTTTATGCTTCGAAGATTGATTATTCGTTATCGTCAGCTGCTCCTGGAAATGCAGGGATGTCAGTTGATAGATCTGGAATAGTTTGCTCAGGTACTACTGGAGCATCAACCGAAATGTTGTGAACACCTCTTGGTGTTAGTGCTACTGTAGCAATGCTAAGCACAATCATAACTGATGCTAGTATCCACGTTACTTTTTCTACTGTATCTGTAGTTTTCTTTACTCCTAATATTGAGTTTGTAGATGAAAAACCAGATGCTAATCCTCCACCTTTTGATTTTTGTACTAACACTACAAGAATCATTGCAACAGATGCTATTAGAATTAGTATTGTAAATAGAATAGTCATTTCTTCTTTGTATATTTTGAATTTATAATCAATTTCTCTAGATAACTTAATTGGTCTGCAAAGTAACTATTTTTTCTTGGATATTTCAAACTTAAATGCTCAATAATTTCGTATGCTTTTTCAAAACGTCCTTGTTTGGTATATATTTTTGCTAAAGTTTCTGTAAAAAACATATCCTCACCAAGTTCTGATGCACTTTTGCTTTCTTCGTCATCTGTAGCATAGTCCTTGTCATTTTTCAAGTCCTCCTTGTCTAAGCTGATACTAAAGTCCTTTTTGTTAGACTTTTCAAGGAACTTATCAATGATGCTTTGATGTTTTAGAGGGACTGCCTCAATTTCTTCCTCTTCTACATCTATCACATATTCTTGAATAGGATATTCGAGAGGTACTATTGGTTCTAAATTAGTGTCATCTTCGCTCTGGTCTTCTATCTCAATGAGATTAAGCGATGGTGTCTCTTTCTCTATTTTGGGTTCAACCTCTTTTTCTTGAGTATTCTCACTTTTGTCCTCTATATAAATTAGACCTCCAAAAGTTTCCTTCTGCAAGTGCTTGCGCTTTTCTTGCTTTTCTTTTTTTGTTTTCTCTTCTTCGAGATACGAAAGATAGTCTGTAGATGCGAGGCTCTCGGTCGAAACCTCATATTCTAGTGTAAGGCTGTCTGCATCAGTCGATTCAAAAAATGCACTCAATAGAACATTAGTTTTGTCTCCATCAAAGTCTTTCTTACCCGTTTTTCGGAAATATTGAGCATATTCCTCCTTGAATATATAGTAGAATAGAGCTTCTCTATCAGATAGAAGAGCACTCATTTGGGCTAGTTCCGTTCGAAA
>JASLEN010000158.1 GCA_030151105.1 Dysgonomonas sp. | reverse complement strand
CAAGACAGTTTATCCAGCGAAGAGGACGAATTCTTCGCAGACATAAAGATAAAGAATATGCCTATATTCATGATTTAGTTGTGGTGCCAGAAGTTAGCACAGGAAACAATTGTTTTAATATGGAAAGGAATCTATTAAAAGAAGAGTTGAAACGTGTGAATAATTTTGCTGAATTAGCTGAAAACAGCTCTCATACTATTGATATTTTGCAAGATATAATGAATTACTATAAGTTAAACCTATATAATAATGAGTAGGAAATGACGAACGAAGAGAAAATGTTAAACCTAGTACTATCAGAAGAGATTCTGACAAAGAATTATGAAATTGAATCAGTTGAACCATTAACGATGGAAGATGCGCTCAACTCTGATAATCCTATGATTGTAGCTATAGCTAAAGTAATTAGAGAGCTTAAAGGACAAAATGACCGCTCTATACAAAAAGAAGTGTATAATGAAGTTCGTAACTATTTAAATCAAAAACTATGATTATAAAAGAAATAGTAATAGAAAATTTCAGATGCTATTATGAGAAAAACACGATTAAATTGGGTGAGGGTCTCAACTTATTCATTGGTGATAATGGTGATGGGAAAACAACATTTATAGAAGCTCTTGAATGGTTGTTTAATACATCAATAGAAAATAAAGATCCGAACTTGATTTCAAGAAAGAAATCTATAGAATTGGGTTCAGACGAAATTGCTACAGTTAGTGTCTCGATAAAATTTGAGCATGATGGAGAAAAATTCATATCCAAATCTTTCGACTTTGAAAGAGATGGAGATAAGCTTGTAACATTTAATTATAAATTTGAAGGGCTTGAGTCGGATCAAATAGAACGAGAACCTATTGCTGGTTCTGTGCTGTTAGATAGATGTTTTGATGCCTCAATCCGACAATACAGTCTGTTTAAGGGGGAGGAAGAATTAGACGTTTTCAACAATCAAAATGCACTCCAAAATCTTGTTAAGACATTTTCGAACATACGAGATTTTGATCCGTATTTGTCTTTTTTAGAATTTTCAAATGAGGAGGCACAAAAAGCATATAGAAGCGCAGTAAGACTTGATAAAAAAAATACAGATAGAGAAAGACAATTAAGCGGAGATATAGATTACTTCACTCAAGAACTAAATAGTCAGAAAAAAAGACTAGCTAATATTGAAAATGAAGCAAAAAAATATTCTGAATACATAGAGAATTTTGAGCGTAATAGAAGTGCGAGTGAGGCATTAAACACCATCAATACTAGCCTTAAGGCTAAAAGAGATGACCAAGCTAGAATCTTAAATAGAATAAAGGAAAATTACTCAATAAGACTTCTTGATGATGAATGGATACTTTGTGGCATACCTTCAATACTAGAGGAATTTGAACAAAAAGTGTCAGAAGCTAGTAAGGCTCGAAGAAAAGAAGAAAAAGAAGCTATTATAAATCAAGGAAAAAAAGAAGTAATAAAAGAATTGTCAGACAGCATTGCCCAAGGAATTGCTCCTCTATCATTAACTATTCCAGATGAAGCGACAATGAAAGAAATGCTTGATGATGAGTTTTGCAAAGTATGTGGACGACCAGCTGAGAAAGACTCTGAGGCTTACCTTTTTATGAAAATGAAGCTTGACAAGTTGATGGAGAGTAATTCGTCTCAAGTAAAGAATAAGGACGAAGAGTATTTTCCTAATAATTTCATAAAGGAGCTTGAACAAAGAAGAGGAAACATATCGTATGAGAAAGGCAAATATTGTCAAATGGGTAGCGTAATCCAAAGTGATATTGAGTTTAATAACCAACGAAAATCTGAGGAAAGAAAGTTGCAAAATGATATTGAAGAATTAGAGGAAAGTAAATTAAAACTTTTAGCTAATACTGGTAATATCTCTGAACAAGACTTAGAGAATATTTACAACAACCTAGCAAATTGGTATAGAAGCAAAATTGACGCTGAAAAGGAAAAGCCAAGGCTAGAGCTTAAGATGAAGGAAGTGCTAAATAAGTTAGAGCAAGCAAAGAAAGACTATGACGAATTAGCTACTAACTCTACAGCTAATATTTTTCAAAAAATAAACTCTGCTTTTGAAAGAATTCATATTGCATTTGATAAAGCTAAAGACAAGAACACAAGAGAATTCTTAGGTTTACTAGCAAAAGAAGCTAATTATTATTTATCACAATTAAATGTTGAAGATTTCTTTGGTGTTATCAATATTATTGAAGATTATAGTGGGGCAAAATTAAAACTAAACGATAGTTTAGGGGAAGAGGTATATAATCCGTCTCAGTCTCAATTGACTACTATGCGTATGTCTGTGCTTTTTGCAATTTCGAAACTTACAACATTAAAAAGAGAAAATGATTATCCACTGATTTTTGATGCTCCCACTAGCTCTTTTGGAGTAATTAAAGAAAGAGATTTCTTCAACTTAATATCCGCAATAAATAAGCAATGTGTTATTTTTACTAAAAACTTTATTGAAATCAGCAAAGAAACAGGAAAAGCTATTTTGAATAAAGAAGAAATTGATAAAATGCAAGGGCGAGTATTTAGGATAGAGAAGAGAAAACCATTTGATAATAGGGACTTATCTACAATCCAGACGCAAATAACACCAATAAATTAACCACTATGGAAAATCTATATGAGATATGGGCTCGAAGAAACCCTAGGTTTGAAACTCAATTTGAAGATACACTTTTGAGAATTTATACAGACTATGGAGTTGGAGCATCTGAGTTAACTCAAGCAAAAGGCAAGTTGTTTGGGGCTGCTTATGAATTGTATATATATGCATTTTTTTTAGGCTTATATAAAAACAATCTACGTTCTCTTGGAGAAGAGGTTAAAAGTCTTGGACAACCTATCCAGTTTTGGGGAAATCTTGATTCTAAAAGGGATAGAAGGGCATATCCAAAAGTGCGTGAATATATATTTACAGCACTTA
>JASLEN010000137.1 GCA_030151105.1 Dysgonomonas sp. | reverse complement strand
CATTGCGTTGGCTTCATTGATGGGTAGATTCATTGGGTCTATAAAAAAATGGCGAAGAGATTCTACCGTACCAGAGATAACTGCGGTATCGTACCCAAATAGCAAGCCTCCAAGAGTAGCTATAAAGATCACTCTATAGAGGTAGCCTTTGGATCCCCTATTTATACTTGTTGTCATGTTATTAGATTTTAGGTATACTACAAGTAGTCTGCTTATTAAACATTTACTTGACTAAGCTAGAGACTACTTGTAGTGTGAAAAAGCAAAATATGTTGTCTCTTTTAGATATACATATTTATGATTGCTTCATATAATTCTTGCTTACCACTTATTTGCTTAGGCTCTCCATTTTTATGGGCAATGGTGCGCAAGTCTTCGAGAGTTAGTTTATTATCTTCAAACAATTTTCCATTACCTGAATCAAAAGAGGCATATCTATCAACTCTCATTTTCTTATAATCAGAATGTGCCAAAATATCAGCAGCTATGAGCAAGCCTCTAGCAAAAGCATCCATTCCCGAGATATGAGCTATAAATAGGTCTTCTCTATCAGTAGAGTTTCTTCTTATTTTGGCATCAAAGTTTACACCTCCTTGCCCTAATCCACCTGCAGGAAGCAATACTAACCATGCTTGCGCTAGTTCGTACAAATCGATAGGGAACTGATCGGTATCCCATCCATTTTGATAGTCTCCACGATTAGCATCAATACTGCCTAACAGACCAGCATCTACAGCGGTCTGTAATTCATGTTCAAAGGTGTGTCCTGCAAGAGTAGCATGATTTACCTCAATATTTACTTTGAAATCTTTATCTAAACCATAATTACGAAGAAAACCAATCACTGTTTCTGTATCAAAATCATACTGATGTTTAGTTGGCTCCATCGGCTTAGGCTCAATAAGAAATGTTCCTTTGAATCCTTGTTTTCTACCATAGTCACGTGCCATAGTTAACATTTGTGCCAAGTGATCTTTTTCACGTTTCATGTCTGTATTCAAAAGGCTCATATAACCTTCACGTCCGCCCCAGAATACATAGTTAGAGCCTCCAAGTGTGATAGTAGCATCTATTGCATTCTTTATTTGAGTTCCAGCCCATGCTAGCGTAGTAAAGTCTGGATTAGTTGCAGCCCCATTCATATATCGCTCGTGGCTAAATACATTTGCAGTTCCCCAAAGAAGTTTGATACCTGAAGCCGCTTGTTTTTCTTTTGCATACTCTACTATTTGAGCTAAGTTAGATTCGAATTCAGTCAATGTTTTTCCTTGATTTACTAAATCCACATCATGAAAACAATAGTGCTCAATTCCCATCTTCGTCATAAACTCAAAAGCTGCATCCATCTTATACTTGGCACGGCTTATTGCATCATCTCCGATGTTCCATGGATGATGGATAGTTGCTCCTCCAAAAGGATCGCCTCCATCAGCACAGAGAGAATGCCAATATGCCATTGCATAGCGCATCCAATCTTTCATTTTTTTACCCATCACTACTTTTTCTGCATCATAGAAGCGATATGCTAATGGATTTTTACTTTCCTTTCCCTCGAAGTTTATTTTTCCAATATTTGGAAAAAATTCTTTAGATCCTTTTAAAATTCCCATGGTCTTAGTTATTTGTTCTGTTATTGATTAATATGTTTTTCCATCTATTATACGCCATTATAGATGCTTCCTGTTCGTTTGATTGAGGAGTATATACTTTTACTTTCTCTACTTTTCCAAAAGCTTCATCTGCCGACTTGTAATATCCTATACCTATGCCTGCGCCTTTTGCTGCACCCGCTGCACCATCAGTATTATACAATTCTATAGTTGCACCACTCACATTGGATAATGTTTGACAGAATAAAGGACTCAGAAACATATTTGTATATCCTGCTTTGATTGTCTCTATTTTGATTCCCATGCTTCTCATTATTTCCATACCATATTCATATGAAAAAACAATTCCTTCCTGAGCTGCACGAAGAATATCTTTCTGATTGTGGATATTAAAATTTAAGCCATGAATAGAACATGAGCTGTCTTTATTTTCTAATACACGCTCTGCTCCATTGCCAAACGGAATGATTGTCAATCCTTGTGCCCCAATAGGAGATTGCCTGGCTAGTTCATTCATTTCATCATACGATATATTCTGAGCCATTATATTTCGTTTCAACCACGAATTAAGAATACCTGTACCATTGATACACAACAGCACTCCTATATTTTGTTGCTCTAAAGTATAATTTACATGAGCAAATGAATTTACTCTTGATTTCGCATCGTAGTTTAGTGAATCTTGCACGCCATAAATGACTCCTGAAGTGCCAGCATTAGCAGCTATTTCACCAGGTTTCATCACATTCAACGAAAATGCGTTGTTAGGTTGATCACCTGCTCGATAACTGATAGGTGTACCTTCTTTCAAGCCTAATTCTTTGGCTGCTTCAGCACTGACTTCACCTTGAAGTCCAAATATTGGCTTTATCTCTGGAAAAAATGATTCTGGTATACCATAATAATCAAGTATGTCTTGAGATAGATTTTGGCTTTTGAAGTCCCAAAATATCCCCTCTGATAATCCTTCAATTGTCATCACAGGCGCACCACTCAACTTCATACCAATGTAATCTCCTGGCAACATTAGTTTATCTATTTTCTCAAAAATTTCAGGTTCATTTTCTTTCACCCAAGCTAACTTAGAGGCTGTGAAGTTTCCTGGAGAATTTAACAGATTACTCAAGCACTTCTCCTCACCTATTGTCTCAAAAGCTTTTTCTCCATAGGATACCGCTCGACTATCACACCAAATAATTGACGGACGTAGCACCTTTTGTTCCTTATCCACTAGCACAAGTCCATGCATTTGCCATGTAATACCAATAGCCTTTATATCCTCTGCCCTAGCTCCTACTTGTTTCATTACGGAATTATGTGCAAGCTTCAAATTATCCCACCACATGTCTGGCTCTTGCTCCGCCCAACCTGCTTTATGGGCTTCTATTTTCATTTCTTGCTTCGGAAAAAAGTCAGCACCTACAATCTCACTTGTCTTGGCAGAAACTAAACTGACCTTTACTGATGAGCTCCCTATGTCATATCCTATGAAATACATAATATCTTATTAATTTAGGTTAGCTTTATATTTGTTATAGACACCTTTATCGAACCTGTAATATCTAGCAGCCCGATGTGATACTCCTTTCTGCTTTTCATCCAATGGCATCAGATAAGGTAATGCAAGCATCTTCTTATGAAAGTTTCTGATGTCGATCTTCTTATGATAGATAGCCTCATAGAGTTTATGTAATTGACTAATCACAAATTTTTGAGGTAGAAGTTCAAATACCACAGAAGGGTTAGTTTCGACCCAATTTCTGATTTCGTCTAGTGACTCTTTTATAATGAGATTATGATCGAAAGGAAGTGTTGGCACAAGCTCAATAGGAGTCCAAACGGCCTCTTTGTATTTAGAACTATTATTAAGCCGCCTCGATATTCTAGAAATAGAAAGATAGGCTATAGTTATTAGTCTATTTATATTAGGTTGGTATTCAGAATCAAGCCACTTTACATCTTTAGTATTGCTAGAACGATCTGGAGATGCAAAGCACCTAAATTGCTTGAGCGTCATGTTCTTGATTCCAGTAAGTTCATAAAGAACTCGCACTGCTGCATCATCTACATCTTCATTGTCATAAATCAAACTTCCAGGCAGTTTAAGGTCTTCACTATTTTTATCCTTCTTAACCAGAAGAATATTAAGTTGCTCGTCATCAAAACCAAAAAGCACACAGTCTACAGAGACATAGGTATGAATAAAGGCTTGTTTCATTTAAATACACTTAATTATAACTATTAGTTCCTATTCGCAAGGTAAGATATGACTTAATTTTGGAATAAACAAAATAAAACAAACACAACTAACTAATAATCAGCCATGTACAAATCGAATAAATACAATAAGATAAACTTATCAGTTCAAGATCAAATCAGCATTATCAACTAATTATCAACCCCTTATTTAGACTAATATTTTATTAAATTTTCATTTGTCTAATCATACAAAATACAATAAGTAAAATTGTAAATATTCATCTTAAAGAATACGTATCACTATCAAACTATATTTTTGTATAAAAGTGGAAAAAGAAACTGAAAAAGGATTACCCCTTGAGTCTATAACAGGAAATGCTATAAGAATATATGATTATGACAAGTTCATTGCGAAAAGCAGGTTAATGTTACAGGAAGTCTAAAATGGAGAAAAGACAATAGCAATAACAGAGGCTTTTAGGAAAACTTCACTTATAAACTCCTAAATAGATTATAGACTGGAACTAGTCCTGAAAACAGAATATGAATAGAAGAGCCAAAAACTATACAATATATTGATACTATAGTGTTTATCTTACTTTTGTAGCCATTTGGATTTTGTTAAAAGTGGAGCTGGAGGCTCCGCACTTACATCATGTTTTCAGCTAATTAGGTTAGCAGGTTGTTGTATAGGCGACTTAGATCTAAATATAATCCATTTCCCATAATTCTCTTTCTCTTTTTTTGTCAACATCTGCCCGTTGATGTTCATACAAAATTTGGGGATAAGTTTTTTCAAAATCACTATCACTTAACACCCTCTCTAGATTTAGAGGTATATTTTTTATCAAATTATATTTTGTTATAAGTTTTTCGTTTTTATCTCTAACATCATCTTTCAGTTCCCATATTTCACCTAATATAGATAAGGAATTCAAAAAAAATAAATATTGTTCTTCATCACTTAATACTGCTCTGAGAGATTTAATATATG
>JASLEN010000104.1 GCA_030151105.1 Dysgonomonas sp. | reverse complement strand
ACACAAATATCAAGAGGCCTATAAAAAACTACCTCAACGCATTATTTTAGGAAGTGAAACTACATCTACAGTAAGTTCTCGTGGAGTATATAAGTTCCCTGTTGAGCGTCAGCAAATGAAAAAATATCCAGATCATCAATCTTCGTCGTATGATGTAGAACATTGTGGATGGTCTAACCTTCCAGAAGATGATTTTATACAACATGAAGATTTACCCTATTGTATTGGAGAATTTGTATGGACTGGTTTTGACTATTTAGGCGAGCCAACTCCGTACTATACTGACTGGCCAAGCCACTCATCTCTCTTTGGAATAGTTGACCTTGCGGGTATTCCAAAAGATAGATATTATCTGTATAGAAGCCATTGGAATAGAGAACAAGAGACATTGCACATTCTTCCTCACTGGAATTGGGAAGGACGAGAAGGAGAGGTTACGCCTGTTTTTGTATATACTAATTATCCGTCTGCCGAATTGTTTATCAATGGCAAAAGTCAAGGGGTGAAAACAAAAGACCTTTCGGTAACTGTACACAACAGTGATAGCAAAGACTTCAAACGTCAAGAGCGTTATCGTTTGATGTGGATGGATACCAAATACGAAACTGGAACGGTGAAGGTTGTAGCCTATGATAAGAATGGAAAAGCTGTAGCTGAAAAAGAGATTCATACTGCAGGCAAGCCACATCATATAGAGATGGAAGCCGATCGTTCTGTGATAACAGCCAATGGCAAAGACTTGTCTTTTGTGACAGTTAAGGTGGTAGATAAAGATGGTAACTTGTGTCCTAATGCTCAAGACTTAGTTAAATTCAAAGTGAAGGGAGCTGGAACTTATAGAGCAGGAGCCAATGGTAATAGTGCGTCACTGGACTTGTTCCATGAACCACAAATGCACCTCTTTAATGGAGTGCTAGTTGCTATTGTGCAATCTACTGACCAAGCAGGGACTATCACTTTAGAGGCTGAAATGAAAGGAGCTGCTAAAGGTAAAATAGCAATAGAGACTAAAGATTTTTGAGTAGAGCTCAATAAATTTCTGAAGAATTAATCTAAAATAATAAAAAGCATCCCATTTAAAGGGATGCTTTTTTGTAAAGTTATCTATAAACAGCCGCAACTCGCTTCTTATATTTAAAATCACCTTCTGTAGAACGTGAGCTCACAATCGGAGTATTCGAGTCAAAACTACTCAAAGCAAAATACCCATTACTATAACCTCCCCATCCCCAATTCATTCCAACTAATGATCTACTTTCTGTTGTATAAAAAGTACGTGTTCCTACATACTCTTTTCTTCCTGCATTTTGATACCAATCATAATCAACAAAATCGACTCTCACTTGTTTCTCTTGTTCCAAGTAACCATCTATGACCCAAGCATGACCTCCTCCATAGGTGTTAAAGAATATCCAATTCTTCTTTTCACTCTTTCCATTAGCTGTAACTATTCTTTTATTATCTAAAGAGCTTTTTATATATTGAAAATCATATCCTCTAGGAGAATCTACCTTGAACCCCATACTTCTTAAAGCTTTCAAGCCATCTTTTTCATAATCAGCCGAAGACCCCTTACAGCCATAAGTAATATGCACCATTCCTGCGAGCATATGCATTAGATTAGCAACTGTACTTTGAACCGATTTAGGCGCATAGCCTATATACTCTTTATTCTTATAACTATGAGCTCCTGTATATCTATTTAAAGTATTCCAATCCAAACTTAATCCATCCAAAGATGCTGGAAATGAATAGTATGACATTACTTGTGCTACCATCACAGGAACACATCCAACAGGATATGGTTTTCCATCAGGGCATTTAGGTATTAGTGGATAGCTACTTAGTACTTCATTGACTTTGTCACTAAACGGAGCATATTGTGCCCATTCTACGTGAGAGAATGGTTTTAATCGATAAGTATCATAAAATGGAGTCACATCTGTATAGTACACTTCGGTCTCGCGTATAGGAACTTCTTGCATAGGAATATTATTTTCAAAACGACGGCTCAACATACCATTAGGAATGCTATTATTCATTATTAGTTGTAGTGAATCTTGTATTAAATCAGCCTCCATCAAAGTGGAGTATAAATAGTCCTCTACATAATCGAAAATCATACCAACCTCTGTATTATCTCGTGCATCATCGATACTTAAATTTCCGAATTCAGAATGGCTAATTATGTCTTCTTTGATTCTATGGCTTGCCGATATAATAGTATATCCTTTATTGTCCAAATAGTTTACAATATAAGCTACCGTATCTGGTAAATTTTTTATTTCACTTCTTCTCAGATTGTAGAAAGAAGCTGATGTCAACACTTCTATGTTTTTTATTTGAGGTTCGAAAGTAGCTCTTCCTATTCCAGACTGTAATGTTAAAATTGCGTCTAATGCTTTGTCTTTTGATATTGTTTTTTCAGCATTAAACACTCGCCCCATAAGTAAGGCATCTTTTTCCCCCAATTTGTTCTCCAACTTCTATTGTTTCATCCAACATAACACTGTCATTATCATGAGAACAGCTAAACAATAGGATAAGAACACTAGAAAATAAATAGATTAAATAATTTGTTTGTTTCATAGCATTAAATTTTAAATATAGTTTTACTTCTTAAAATTTTTCGTGTTAAAATGTTTATACGTTCAAATATAAACATTTGAAATAAAAAAGCATCTATTTGAAATAAAAAAAGTATATTTACATTCATAATAACACAAAAAAACAGATTATGAAAACTTTTTACTTAAACCTTATTGTTATTTGTCTTGTGCTAATATCTTGTAGTGAAGAAGATGGAAAAGCTCGTGATTCTATCAAATTATCTGAAAGCCATATAGAATTTGGGTACGAACCCAATAGAAAACTGATCACAACTAAAAATGCGAACTGGGGTATTAGAGGTATCAAAGAGGATGGAGTAGAGATCCTTTTTCATAGAGATGGACCAAATCCTTCAGATCGTGAATTTGAGGATGAAGGGAGTTGGTATCACATCAAAAGAGACTATGAAAACATAACAATCTCAGTGTTAGAAAATTCAACAAATACAGAAAGACAATTACGTATAGATTTACAAGCAGGAAATTGGTTTGGAAGTAGCATCACGATAAAACAAAAAGGGAAAAACTAATGCAATGTATTGAAAACACCACAAAAAAGCCATCTAATTACGATAAATAATTAGATGGCTTTTCATTAATACTAGCCTTTTACAAAGCAGACTGTTATTTAAGTATCCACATCAATTGATTGACCTCATCGTTGCCATTAAATTGACGTTGAATAGCTTCTACAGCATTGTCTGTGTTATAATCCATTTCGGACGTAGGATACATAAATCTTGTAGGAATTTTGTTTTTTACAAGATTCTCATTAGTTGCAGGATTAATCGGGAATTTAGGATATCCTGTTCTTCGGTAGTCCATATAGGCCTCTAACTCGTACACTTGTAGGAAGTTTGATAAATATTTTTGAGTAATTATTTTATTCAATTTATCTTCGAAATTTCCTGCCAACTGAACTTTAGGTTTAGCAATATAGTCTGTAATATATTGGTCTGTAATTACTCTTCCATAATGATATTTCACATCATCGACCATATATTTTTGTTTAAACTTCATATCTGCTTCTATTCCCTTCAAATAGTATGCATTAGCATCTCCACTAATCCAGCCTCTTAGAGCAGCTTCTGCCAAAGAAAAATTCATATCAGAATATCTCATTTTAGCAAAAGGTTCTCCCTCCTCTTTTTCAGTATATCGCTTATTTAGACG
>JASLEN010000080.1 GCA_030151105.1 Dysgonomonas sp. | reverse complement strand
CCAATTCCTTGGATTTTATGGGGACCTGCAGTCCCTTTTGAGAGCATTGGTGATGACTCAGGCTCAACTGCAATGATTTGGATATTCGCGTTTTGTTATAGGCAGAGCTTTAGCTATCAATCGTAAGACTGTAGCTAAAGTTATTGGAGAGTATGAGTCTTCTCTTTCTTCATCAGATCCAGAAGCTTCTCTGGAGACCCTCTTAACTCGTAAACCTGCTTATGATAGTTCTTCTCGTAAGCGTAAAGTCATTACAGGAGCTTTGCAAGAGCTAATTGATAGCTGCTTAAAGGATAATGCTCGTAAGCGAGCCACTGGTTTTAAAAAGCAGTGTATGGTGGGCATAGATATTTACGAACTAGCCCTCTCCAAAGGTTTTAAGGTCAGTTACTCAGGGATCTGTAAATACATACGGGAGGTCAAACAAGTGGCTAACCCTTCTTCCAAAGAAGCCTTTATTCGCGGTTATCATCCCCCTGGAGAGAGCTGTGAGTTCGATTGGGGCGAGGTCAAGCTTTATATTAGAGGTAAGCAACAACGTTTCTACATGGCTGTTTTTACCTTCAGTCATAGCAATGGTCGTTATGCTTGGCTCTTTCGTCATCAAAATACACTAGCATTTATGGAGTCTCATCGTAACTTTTTTAAAGAAGTAGGTGGTGTTCCTAGTGTGATGGTTTACGATAATATGCGTGTGGCTATCAAGGAGTTTGTAGGTGCTGAGAAGAGACCTACTGAGGCCTTACTTCGTTTGAGTAACTTCTATCAATGTCACTATCGTTTCTGCAATGCCCGTGCAGGTTGGGAAAAAGGTCATGTAGAGCGTAGTGTAGAGTATGTAAGACGCAAAAGCTTTAGCTTGAAAGTTCATTTTGACAACTTGGAGGATGCTCAGAGTCAACTATCTACAACTTGTCAGCGTATTAATACAGAAGAAGGTAGCTTGTCGACTGTGGGCAAAAAGTCTAAACTAGAGGCTGAGTTAGCAGCTCTCAGAGCTTGTTATAATGAGATGGGATGCTTTGAGCTAGAGACTTACAAAGTCAATAAATGGTCAACTATTTGTATGAAAGGCTCTCACTACTCAGTTCCTGACACTTTGGTGGGTAAGCTGGTGGATGTGAAAATCTACTCCGAAAAACTAGTCATGCTCTACCAAAATCAAAAGATAGCAGTTCACGAAAGGATCTATCACCCTGCAGGTTGGAGTATAAAATTAGAACATTACCTAAACACCTTATTGCGCAAGCCAGGGGCTGTGCATAGTTCTTTGGCACTTCAAAAGATGCCTGAGGGGATACAGAAGTTGTTTGACCGACAGTTTAGAGACAAACCCAAGGATTTTGTATTGCTCCTTCAATATGCCCTAGAACAAGACTTTATGGACTCAGATATTATAGCAGCGTATCCCAGAGCTTAAATATCTGCAAGAGTTGGTCAGAGAAGAGCTGCCCAAGGAGGGACAGCTTGTTCTTCCTGAGCTAGAAACATTAGATTTTATCAAGGAGGGACGCAACATCGTCTTTTGTGGAAACCCTGGAACGGGCAAGACCCATTTGTCAATCGCTCTGGGCATTAAAGCTTGTTTAGAGGGCTATACAGTCTTTTTTACTTCTGTTCCACATCTGCACCTCAAATAAGGGAGTGTCGCTCACAGAAGAGTCTTAGACAGTTAGAAATTAGGTTCCAGAGGTATGACATGGTAATCTGTGACGAGTTTGGATATGTGAGTTGTGATAAAGAAGGTGGAGAGCTATTGTTTAACCACTTATCACTTCATGCAGGAAAGAAAGCAACTATCATTACTACAAATCTAGCCTTTGATAGGTGGGGAGAAATAGTAAAAGATAAGGTATTAGTAGCAGCAATGGTAGATAGATTGACTCACAAAGCACATCTCATTAATATGAAGGACAATCATACCGTGTTAAAGAAACTGAAAAAATATTATCAAGAGAGACTAGCATCTAAGCATTTTTATTACCTTCGAAATCCTTCCTAAATGGTATACTTTTCAAGTAGAAGTTGACCTCTTTTTCAATTATTATATATACGAGAAGAAGCAGTAAATCAGAGTTTTTCGTTGAAATCAACTGCTGAAATTGGAAAAAACAAAAGTAGTAGTTAAATCAGTAGTGAATTTTGACTTTTAGTAGTCATTTTGCTGCCTTTAGTAGTCATGGGTTTTTAAGACAGGGCAATAAAAAAAGTCTTCTAAAACATTAGTTTAGAAGACTTTCTCTTTATTTTGGCGTCGAACTGACTTCGAGTTCTGTTCCTTAAAGTGATCCGACCAGGATCGGAATCTTATATCTTAAATAACTGATTATCAGTCTTGTTTTTTATCTTATTTTTGATGGGTACCGATTGGGTACCTCGATTTGACAACACTCTGCCAAAGGTATAATTCTTGTCTGTAAAAGTATTAATTTATAAGGAGATAGCAAAATTTAAAGGATACTTTTAATCAATTATTTCTAGTTGAAACATTTGCTATTCCTTTGAATTTTCTCCCTTCACTTATATCATTGCAGTCATACAATTTTTCTAGTTATGCTCAGTACGAAGAAGTTCCATTGCTCGGAGTTTGCGTTTTAAAATGTCATCTTACGTTCGGAGAGATTATTATCGGATTGTTTTAGTCATTGGCTCTGGGGTGTTTAAATATGGAGACAAGGTAGTTGAAATTGATAAACCAGCCTTATTCGTAGGAAACAAAACAATACCTTACTCATGGATTCCTATTTCAACTGAGCAGAAGGGTTGGGCTTGTGTCTTTTCAGAACATCTCTTAAGATTTGGCAATCAAGACTTTCAAGTGCATAATTATTCTATTTTCAATAGTACCGAACCTCCTGTGTTTTTCTTGAACGAAAACGAACTCAGTGAGTTCTCTAACATATTGGAAAATATGCAAAGAGAAATGTCATTTGACTATATGTATAAATACTCATTGTTACAGAGCTACTTACTGACACTGATCCATAAAATTCAAAAAATAGAAAACAGTATTATAAGTGGCCAACAGTCTATGGATGCTGCTCACCGAACCACGTATCGTTTCCTTGAATTAATTGAGCAACAATTCCCTATCGAATCTCCACATATGCCTTTGGTACTTAAAAAACCAAACGACTATGCTCAAGAGCTTTCTATGCACGTTAATTCCTTGAATCATTCTGTAAAACAAGTTACAGGTAAAACATCCACGATACTCATTGCTAATCGAGTGATACAAGAGGCAAAAGCATTGTTATTAAATTCTGATTGGACAATAACAGAGATATCAGATGCTTTAGGGTTTGAACAAAATTCTCATTTTACAAACTACTTTAGAAAATACTCCAACCAAACTCCAACAGAATTTCGTCAATCCAGAACTATTATTTGATTTCTGCAACTATTCATTTGTTTCCTCTAACAATTGAGACGCCTTTGTAATCTAATTTTGTATCACATAAATTAGACTACAATGAAATATAGAAAGCTCGAAATGCAAAAGGTGTATTATCATTTGCCTTAAGTTTACAACGACAACAAGATCAACAATTGTGCTCCTAATACCCTCAAGAAAGTAGTGAGAGGAAAAACAGTAGCATAACTAACTGCCGAAGCATTATTATCTGCCAATGAGTCAGCGTAGGCTAATGCAGGAGGGTCGGTCATTCCACCTGAAATGAGTCCCATAAGTGTATAGTAATTGATTTTGAAAATAAGTTTTCCAACGATACCAACTAAGAGAATTGGCACAACAGTAATAACTATACCATAGCTAATCCAATCGATGCCACCACCACTGACAATAGTATCTACAAAACCTCCTCCAGCACCTAAGCCCACACAGGCAAGAAAGATGCAAATTCCAATTTCTTTGAGCATCAGATTGGCACTCAAAGTTGTGTAAGTCACAAGGCGATATTTTGCACCTATGATACTCATCACAATGGCAACAATAAGTGGTCCACTTGACAGACCTAATTTTAACGGCTGAGGCACTCCTGGCAAAGGAATAGGAATACTTCCTAAAACAACACCTAGCAATATTCCTATAAAAATGGGAATCAGCATAGGCTCATTCAATATCCTCAATTGATTTCCTAAAGTTTTTTCCACATTTTCTATTGCTGGAGCATCACCAACAATTGTTAGCCTATCTCCAAACTGAAGTTTTAGGTTAGGTTCAGCTATAAGTTCTACTCCCGATCTATTGATGCGAGTGATATTGACTCCAAAATTATCTCGGAGACTTAATTCTTGAATCGATTTTCCGTTGACTTTAGATCGTGTAACCAAAATTCGTTTCACGACCAATTGTTTATCTAAAACATTCCAGTCGTCTTTTGTCATCTCTAATCTATTGCCCACAAAGGAGGCTACAACATCTGCGTCCTTCTTGGTTGTGACCACATAGATTTTGTCTCCTTTGTTTAATACTATTTTAGAGCAAGCGATTTGAATTTGCTCATTTTGATGATGTAAGACTCTAGATACTATAAATTTGTAACCATTAAGTCTTGATGCTATTTCCCGTATGTTTAATCCAACCACAGACTCATTGCTAACCTCTAGGCTGAGAAGTTCAATTGCACAAGTCTCATTTGTTTGATTCTTGAGATTGTCTGATTCCTTCTTCAAGTCAACACGAAGAATATATCTCATCAAAATCATAGACATGATTATGCCTATCACAGCAAAAGGATAAGCTACAGCATAACCCATTGCAATAGTAGGATCAGAAGTTCCTGTAGCATCAAAAAAAGTTTCCTGAGCCGCACCTAGTCCTGGTGTATTTGTTACAGCACCCGACATGATTCCCACCATCGTAATCATTGACGTACCTGTCACAAAATGAATAGCAAGTGTTACTAATATACCTATAATGACAATGCTTGCCGCTAACATGTTTAGCTGTAGTCCTCCCTTTTTGAATGAGGCGAGAAATCCAGGACCTACCTGCAAACCTATGGCATAGACAAAAAGGATGAGCCCAAAGTCTTTCATAAAGTGTAAGACATCATGGTTTATCTCGAAACCAAAATGGCTAACAATTATTCCCACAAATAGGACAAAGGTTATCCCTAGTGATATTCCCTTTATTTTGAGTTTTCCAAGCAGAATACCACAAGCTATTACGAATGCAAAAACTAATACGCTATGTGCAACACTATCTTCAAATAATAATTTTTCTATCCAGTTCATTTTCGATTAAAAAATCCCTTTTAGGGTTTAAGGTTTACTTATTAAAATTCCAACCCCAAGACATGGCCTGAAACTCGGGGTTGGAATATCTACATGTATAAAAAACAATCTTATCCTACTACGATTGCCAGATCTCCTCATCCGATGGAATACGGATTTGTTTAGCAAGAGGAGCTATACGTGTAATATTAAGTAAGTGCTTGTAAGTGAAATTTTCTGAAATAGAGTTATTACCCCAGCTACCACACCCTAGAGTATTGGTTACTGCTAATCCATTCTGAATGGATCCTCCAGCGGTGGTAGCACTTGGAGCATTAACTATGAGGCGAGATACCGAGAGTTCGCTTCCTGCCTTTATTATATTTGCCTGATTGTTGGAATGAATAGCTGCTGTGTGTCCACTGCCTTCGAGGTTCAAATTAGTTTTGGCGATGGTAATAGCCTCCTCAAAATAGGTGTACGGAAATGCTGCAAGCACAGGACACATTTTCTCTTTTGATACAATGTCTTCTGCACCATATCCATTTGCTTCCACAATGATGACTTTGATATCCTTTGGAACATTTATTCCTGCTTTGTCGGCTATTACAGAAACACTTTGTCCTACAATGTCACGATTGATAGCACCATCAATAAATAGCGTATTAACTAGCTTTTGACGGTCTGCCTCTGGAACAAAATATGCACCATTTGCTTTGAAAGCTTCGAATACTTTGCCTTTTTCCTCCTCAGGATAAATGATGCTTTGCTCGCCTGAACAGATTATACCATTGTCGAAACTACGACCAGCGATCACTTTCTGTGCAGCATCGTCAATGTCTATATGTCTATCCAAAATAACTTGCACGTTTCCTGCACCCACTCCAAACGAAGGTTTTCCCGAAGAGTATGCAGACTTAACCATTGGCATACCGCCTGTAGCCACTGTTACATCGCAAGCTTGCATCAGCTGTTGTGTTTTCTCGATAGTTGGATTCTCTATAATTTGAATCAAATCAGAAGGAACACCGTATGGTGCTGTCACCTCTTTAATCAATTTCACTGTATAAATACATGTTTCTTTAGCCTTAGGATGGGGAGAAATAATGATTGCATTCTTTGTTTTTAAGGCAAACATCACCTTTGACATCACAGTCACCACTGGGTTTGTCATAGGGATGATAGCGGCAACTACTCCTATCGGCTTAGCTATCTCAATCAGGTTGGTTCTTTCATCAATACCAATTATACCCATCGATTTTTTGCCTCTTAGATCATTCCACAAACCTTTAGACTTGCCTAGCACTTTCGCTTTTTTGTCTTCAAAATTACCCATTTCAGTTTCTGTATGTCCTAGTCTTGCTAGCTCATCTGCATTGTCATACATAACTTTAGCTGTCAGTTTAGTTACTAAATCAGCTTTTTCTTGATCGAAGTGTTCGTTGTAAATGACTTGAGCTTTGCGAGCAGCAGCCACCATTTCTTTTATTTCCATTGTATATTTAGTTTAGTATAATTCTTTGAATATTGCTCTGATATCTTCCTTGGCAAAAGGCGTATAGTTGTTGGTAAGGAGACGTTGTTGTGACTGAATTACGTTTTTAGTAAAGATGTCGATATCAGTATCTTTCATCCCATATTCTCTCAAAGGTTTCTTAGATAGCATTTTACCTAGCACACGATCGAGTTCCTCATACACCCATTGAGTAGATACACCTAAGCTTTCGGCTAATATCTGGTTGAGCTCTATGATACTACCATTAGGCTTTTTCTCTTGATAGACTTTAAATACTTTTGTAAAGAATTGGTAGTTTGCCTCCCCGTGTGGCACATCATATGTTCCACCAAGAGGATACGACAGAGCATGCACTGCACCTACTCCCGCATTACCAAAAGCTATGCCTGCATAGTTACTTGCAATGAGCATTTCTCTCAATTTTTCGAAGCGATAATCTTCTCCCTTTTCGGCAATATTCTTAAATACTTCAACAGCTAATTTTATAGCTTCTTTGCTAAATAGCTGAGTATATGGATTTGCTTTAGGCGACACGTACGCCTCCACAGCATGAATGAGAGCATCAATTGCACTAGCTGCATAGAATTTGAAAGGCAAACCTTTGAGCAATTCAGGAATCATAACTGCATCGTCTGCCAATAGAGCATCGTCTGCCAAGCCCATTTTCGTCTGTCTTGATTTCAGTTCTGCAATAGAAATATTTGTCACTTCGCTACCTGTGCCACATGTAGTGGGTATGATAATGAGTTGTTTGTCTTTTACAATGGGAATCTTTCGTTCAAAAGCATCTACCACATTGGTCAAATCCTTCAAAACAAATAGTTTGGAAATATCAATTACTGTTCCACCACCTATTGCAACAATACGTTTGTAATCAACATTCTTGACATCTGCTAAAATTTGGTTCATCATTTCGTCAGATGGCTCTCCCAATCCATATTTTTCTTGCATAATGAAGTGGCACGAAAGGTTGAGAGGTGCCATGAAAGGAGTAAATAGGAACTCGTTCGTGATAACGAGATCATTTTTGCCTAGATCAAATTCTTTTGCAAAGTCAGAGAAATTGCTGAATTCATGAATCTTAGTCTGTAACTTAAATAACTGCATACTTCGTATATTATAATTTTACGTTTTCTAACCTCAGTTATTTTATGAGCATACGAATCTATGTGTTAAAAATAACACATCTCGTAGGGTGATACATTACCCCAGAAAAGGTAAACTGCACCACAAAAATGTTTAGACTTTAAGCCAAAACACCATTAAGCGTGCAAAAATAATTTGCACTTAGCCCATACTGGTTTGAATACAAATTGTATTCAGAATAACTGTGAAAAAATATGCACTTCAGATATTTCTCGACCCCGAAATATAAGAAAATGACTATCGTGGCAGGTCTTCTGACTTGTTCCAAATTTTGCAGTCTTCCCATTTCTAAAGAAATAGTGACTTTTTGAGTGCAAAATTCCATTTTCGGAACTTACAGCTGAGGGGACAGTTCTAGACTTAAACTAGATTCCCTTTTCAATTCTTCCTCCGAAAAGAGGTTGAATCACCATGATGCCACAAAGGTATAAAAAGACTGAGATAAACAAGCATTTTTCAATAAACTTTTGTTGTGGCTAAAATTAACATATAATAATTGAGAGCTATCATGGAAGTTGCTAACTTTGGAAAGATTTTGGTGTCATTTTCTTATTTCTGAGAAAATGGTGAAAAGGGAATTAGGTGCAAATCCTAAACAGACCCGCTGCTGTAAGCTCTACAACAAAATCTTTGAGCAATACTCAACACCACTGTTCGAATATGACGAATGGGAAGGATACTCAGAGATAGAGTAAGTCAGAAGACCTGCCAAAAGAATAAAATACGTTTGACGCTTTCGGGGAAATAAAGCAATCGAACATCTGGCGAACTCAATATTCTATTTGAAAGTAGATTCATTGTTTGTTATATGTCTATTCCATCTCATCATTGAGGTGTGCTTCCTGTTTGTAAAGCTGCAAACTATATTGATAAAGAAATTAATTTCAAAAAACATTTATCATATGGAAGCATATAGAGATTTTTTAGGTAACAAGTGGAAAGATGAAATAAACGTTAATGATTTCATCCTCAAAAACTACACTGAATATGTTGGTGATGAGTCTTTTCTAACGGAAGCAACTCCTGCAACTGTGAAACTTTGGGAGAAGTTAAGTGAAATGTTCAAAGTAGAAAAAGAAAAAGGGGTTTATGATGCCGAAACAGCAATACCCTCGCAAATAGATGCTTATGAAGCAGGCTACATTGACAAAGATTTGGAGAAAATTGTAGGTGTACAAACCGACAAACCTCTTAAAAGAGGAATCTTCCCAAATGGTGGATTACGCATGGTGGAGCAAAGCTTGGAAGAGTATGGCTACAAACTTGATCCAATAACAACAAAAATATACTCAAGATATCGCAAAACTCACAACGAAGGAGTTTTTTCTGCATACACCGATAGCATTCGTAGAGCACGTAGCAATGGATTGCTTACTGGACTACCTGATGCTTATGGGCGTGGACGTATTATTGGTGATTATCGTCGGGTGGCTCTCTATGGTGTTGATCGATTGATTGAAGAGCGTAAAAAGCGTTTCAAAGAGTGCGATCCAGTAACAATGACAGACGATTTGATTCGCTTGCGAGAAGAACTTACGATGCAAATAGAAGCACTCAATGCTTTGAAAACAATGGCAGCAAGCTATGGCTGCGATATATCTCAACCTGCTACTAATGCCCAAGAAGCTATTCAGTGGACTTATTTTGGTTATCTAGGTGCTATCAAAGATCAGAATGGAGCTGCAATGAGCCTTGGTCGTGTAACTACATTCTTAGATATCTACATTGAGAGAGACTTGAAAGCGGGAATACTTACTGAAGTAGATGCACAAGAGTTAATAGATCACTTTGTGATGAAACTCCGTATTGTACGTTTCTTGCGCACCAACGAGTATAACGAATTGTTTTCAGGAGATCCTGTTTGGGTAACAGAATCGATTGGTGGAATGACAAATCAAGGCAAATCAATGGTTACAAAGAATAGTTATCGTATGTTGCATACACTCTATAACTTAGGACCAGCACCCGAGCCTAATTTGACTGTTCTGTGGAGTGAACGTTTACCGGAAAGTTGGAAAAAATATTGTGCAAAAGTATCTATCGACACTTCATCGCTGCAATATGAAAATGATGATCTGATGCGTCCACAATTGGGTGACGACTATGGAATTGCATGCTGTGTGTCTCCAATGAAGATAGGTCAACAAATGCAATTTTTTGGAGCTCGTGCCAATCTACCTAAAGCGCTACTTTACACTATTAATGGAGGAAAGGATGAAAAGACAAAGAAACAAGTTCTTCCTAAACATTGGGTTGAGAAAGTATCGGGTGAATATTTGGAGTTTGATGAGGTATGGGAAAAATTTGATCGCACACTAGATTGGGTTGCCGAAACTTATGTTAAAGCTCTGAATATTATTCATTATATGCATGATAAATATTCTTACGAAGCTCTAGAAATGGCTTTGCATGATGTTGATATTGTGCGAACACAAGCATTTGGTGTATCAGGAATATCTATCATTGCCGATTCATTTGCAGCCATTAAATACGGTAAGGTACGTATAGTGCGAGATGAAGATGGCGATGCTATAGACTATGTGTTAGAAGGTGATTATGTACCTTTTGGCAACAACGAAGATGCTACTGATAAGTTTGCCGTGAAAGTGGTAGAGATTTTCATGAATAAAATTCGCAGACGTCAAATGTATAAGAATGCAATTCCAACTCAATCAGTTTTGACTATTACATCTAACGTTGTATATGGAAAGAAAACTGGAAATACTCCTGATGGTCGTCGAGATGGAATGCCATTTGCACCAGGTGCAAATCCAATGCATGGACGAGATACAAAGGGAGCTGTGGCCTCGCTTTCATCTGT
>JASLEN010000066.1 GCA_030151105.1 Dysgonomonas sp. | reverse complement strand
CTGGAAACGAGTCAACGGCTCTAGACCAGCAAATACTATTATCTCTGGGAATACGTTCTCAGAGGCTATGGCAGCTAACTATCATACAGCAGCTATTAATGCAGCTGAACGCTATGAGATTGCTCCAAATCCTCCTAAAAGTAATTTACTCAGAATAAATAATCCAGCAGCTTGCCAATAATTAATGGCGCTCCATCCTATTATAGACGGTATTAGTGTGTTCCATAACAACATAATGATGGCAACAACAGCTGCAGCTACAGCTATAAAAATTAGGGTGTGAACCACTCTATGCATTCTTCTTCTCATATTTTTCTTGTTTATTTGCTATTCTTATTTCAATGGCATCCACAGGGCAAAGCATTTCGCATACTCTACAAATGGTGCATCTATCTTTATATTCAACAGTGGCATAAGCTTTGTCTTCGTTATATACCATTCCTATCACTCTCTTGGCGCATATACCTACACAATGTTCGCAACCTGTGCATTTTTTTTGCGAAATGAAAATGGATAGATTCTCTTTTTTTCGTCCAAACACAATTTTACTCCTTTCATAATAAAGTTACTATTTCTCCTTTGTGACATGTCCTTCTATTATTGATGACGAATGAGACAAGATTATATTTTAAAGAAAGAGCAAAAAAAGTTTTTATATATAAAAAAAGATCCGCAATGTTCATCGCAGATCTTTCTATACTAACTAATATACAGATTTTTAGAATGGCAAATCATCACCACTCTCAGCTCCAAAATCTACTGGAGGAGGTGTTGGCGCACCTTGTGCTTGTCCACCAGCAGGAGCAGGAGCCCCTTCGCCAGCTGGCTCTACTCGCCATGCACGTAGGTCGGTGTACCAGTTTCCGTTATACTCACGGCTTTCTGCATCAAAAGATACAGTTATCATGGTATTTTCTACTAATACCGAATCGCTGATCTTGTCTCCCCAAATAGTAACACATACTTTTTTAGGATACATTCCATCAGTTTCTAGAATAATGTTTTGTTTTTTCCATTCTCCATTTTTTCCCATTCCTGTGATAGGAGGTAAAACTTGGACGATTTTCGCTGTTAAATCCATCTATTATTTTATTCAGTTTCATCAGCACCTTCACACTACGCTATTTCCTTCAAATATATCTAAGGATAGTTGTAGCTTATCAAAAGCCGCTTTTATTATTATTTCTATTTTTCGGACTACAAAGATACAAAAATATCTAGTTACTGCAATCTGTTTCTTCTATAGACTTATTTTCTTCTGATACTTGCATCGCTTCCAATTCAGCTGCTGCAATAAACTCCTTGTAGTATGATAAGATTAAGGTAGTCAGAGGGATGGCGATAATCATACCCACGATTCCGAGCAAAGATCCCCATACAGAGAGCGAAAGAAGGATGATGGCTGGATTGAGTCCCATTGCTTTTCCCATAATGCGAGGAACAAGGAATAGATCCATTATACATTGTACGACTACGTAAATAAGGGCTGTTAATCCTATCATTGCCCAAAAGCCCATGTCGGACTGAGCGGCTCCTAGCCAACAGAGAAGTATTGCTGGCGGAAATGTGACAACTTGTAGGTATGGTATCATATGTACAAGTCCGACCATAATTCCAAAAACAATGGCTAAGGGTAGCCCTATGATCTGAAATCCTATCGAATACAATACGGCAAGGATGACACAAATAAGTGCTTGATGTCTGAAGTAGTTGTTCATATTTCGTTCTACATCCGCAGCTACTCGAGATACAGTTCCTCTGTATTTAGGGTGAATAAGATATCTCCAAAGTTCATTAATCTTGTCATAGTCTAAGAGTATGAATATGAGATATAATCCGACTAGAAATACAACCGTAGCTCCCAATACAACAGACATTGTATTGGAAAATAATAAGCGGAGCGCTGGACTAAGGTGTTGCACTATTTCCACTATATTTTCTTTGGTGAGACTATTCCTTATTTCTTTGAAGTCTATAAAGCGTTCTATAATGTCGGCTATATTGATTGGCACATCGTGATGTGTTATTGTTCCAAACTCATAGTTGCTTACCAGTTGATTGATCTGTTTGATCTCTACTTGCATTAGAGGGATCAAAATATACCCAAGAAGGGTGATTGTTCCCAAACATAATAGGAGAGTTGCTACCACAGCCAATCCTTGAGAAAGTCTCAGCCTCTTCTTCATAAATCTGACCACAGGGTTGAGCATATATGCAAAGAGCCAAGCGATAAAGAAAGGGAGTAAAACACCTCGTAGGGTGTATAGTAAATAGAGGGCTACAAAAACGATGGCGCACGAAATGATGATGCGAACCACTCGGTCCAATGTATATGGCTTATCAATTGATTTCCCCATCTAATATATGATTTAATAGAGGTTAATGAAGTTCCGAAATATCAAAGTGTTTCTATGCTCTGCATAAATAACTATCTTTACAAAGATATTTTATTTTTAGCATAAAAATGTTTTCTCTAACCAAATAATAGTTAACTCAATACTATAAAGGTGAGACAATATGATACAAACAAGGTAAGACTAAAATCATGAATAAAAAAACACGATCAATTCTTTTCATTTTACTGTTTCCGTTTCTTTTTTTATCAGCACAAGGGAATAAACAAGCAGCAGTTAATCAATTTGTCAATCACTCTGGACTGAAACATGCTTCTGTTGGGTTTGTTGTCAAAGACTTTTCAGGAAGAGTGATTGCAAGCCACAATGAAGATAAATCATATACCCCAGCCTCAATTCTCAAAGTTGTAACAACGGCTACAGCTTTGGAAGTGCTGGGAGCAGATTATAGATACAAAACGACTCTAGCAAAAGATAAGAATAATCCGAATAGACTATTGATACATGGTTATGGTGACCCCACATTAGGGACAGAACATTTAGACAATATTCCTCAAGCTTTTACTACTACTTGGGGCAATGAGATACTCAAAGCATTTCCTAAACAGGATAATTTAGATATTCTAGTCATCGACAATTACTTTGGCTATCGTGGAGTTTCTCGAAAATGGATACATGAAGATTTGGGCAACTATTATGCTGCCTCATCTTATGGGATTAGTGTAT
>JASLEN010000031.1 GCA_030151105.1 Dysgonomonas sp. | reverse complement strand
GAGTCCGACAAAAAGTTCTATCTTCCTGTAACTTATAAAGAGAATATTGCTTTTAGAGCATATACTTCAACTACGGAATTAGTAAAGTCTAATTTTGGAGTTCTTGAGCCCGTGGGAGAAGATATCACGAATTATAGTTTTGTTGATTTAATAATCGTTCCAGGAGTAGCCTTCGACCGAAAGATGAACAGAGTAGGCTATGGCAAAGGGTATTATGACAGATTCCTTTCAAGTACAAAAGCTCCTAAAGTTGGTATTTGTTTCGATTTCCAACTGTTAGATAATGTGCCATTTGATGAACATGATATCAAAATGGATTATCTAATTTCTGAAAATGATTTAATTTGGTAATAAGATATATTTGCATGAAATACGCTATACATAGAAACTCTATATCTTCAATTTTTCAGGATTCATCGGAGAAATCTAAGCAAACATCTCAACTTCTTTTTGGTGAGCTATGTGCTATTAAGTCTGAACGAGAAAATTTCTATTACATTGAGAACTTTCACGATAAACACTGTGGATGGGTGTTGAAATCTGTTTTCCTACCAATAGACGAAAAGGAGCTTGATCAATATAAGAATGCTCCACTATTGAGGGTTTGCATGCCTATAGTAGATGTATTCAGTCTGCGAGATAAAACAATTTTACGACTTCCTGCAGGAAGTATTATTCCTAATTATAATCCAGAAGCGAATAAGTTCGTTTTAGGAGACTCTGAATATCAAATACATTCAAGTTTTGTGTCCTATTTGCCATACGGCAGTTTGGATGGAATTCTTGAAATAGCCTTGAGCCTTAGAAATTCGCCTTTTATGTTTGGTGGAAAAAGTGTTCTAGGGCTAGATAAGCTTGGTTTTGTTCAATTAGTATTTTGTTTGTGTGGCTACAATCTCCCTCGTAATGCTCAAGAACTAATTAAAACAGGAAGTGAAGTTTCCTCTTTTAGCAAACTTGAAAAAGGAGATTTAGTTTTTATAACAAATGGCGATGTAGTAAACGATATACTGATTTATCTTGATGATAATAAGTTGATTGGAGTCTATGATAAGGTGAAAGTGATCACTCGAGATGAGATTGATATTGGAGCTTTGAATGTATTATTTAGACGAGTTGTCTAAAAAAAATAGTACCTTTGGGGGCTGAAATATTCAATAGCTTATTTTATAAGTAAAAAGAAAAAACATATTCAACAACTATATGTCAGTAGTAGTAAAAAAAGTAGATGAAAATGATAAGAGTTTAAAAAGAGCTTTTGTCAAATTTCCAATTAATCTATACAAAGACTGTCCTTATTACGTGCCATCATTAATTTGGGATGAGTTAGAAACGCTTAATCCTAAAAGAAATCCTGCTTTTAAGATGTGTGAGATGCAAATGTATTTAGCCTACAAAGAAGACAAAATTGTGGGGCGTTTGTGTGCAATCATCAATCACAAGGCAAATGAAACATGGAACACAAAAAATGGACGTTTCGGATTTTTCGATTTTATCGATGATAAAGAGGTTGTAGATGCACTGTTTGGAGAAGCAGAAACGTGGCTAAAATCAAAAGGCATGACTGCCATTATAGGACCTGCGGGCTTTAGTGGACTAGATCATGAAGGATTATTGATTCACGGTTATGACCGTGTTACAACGATGGCAACCACTTATAGCTTTCCATATTATAGGGAACATATTGAGCGTCTAGGTTTCGAGAAAGAAGTGGATGCTAATGAATATTATATTCAAGTACCTGAAAATGTACCAGAAAGACACCAACGAATTGCTGAAATTGTAAAAAAACGTTTTGGATTAAAGGTTTTAAAGTTTAAGAATCTTGAGCATGTACGCCCTTATGTGAATAAACTCTTCCATCTGTTGAATGAGGCATATAAGCCATTGTATGGCTTTACTGCATTGTCGCAAGAGCAGATTGACTATTATGTCAAGATGTATGTTCCTATTTTGAGATGGGATTTAGTGACTATTGTAGTAGAAGAAAAGACGGATGATGTAGTTGCATTTGGTATAGGAATGCCTAACTTATCGAGAGGTTTGATCAAGTCAAAAGGTAAATTATTTCCATTTGGATGGTATCACCTATTGAGAGATTTGAAGTTTAAGAATCCTGTTTTAGATTTACTTTTAATTGGAATTTCCCCAGAATATCAAGGGAAAGGTGTTAATGCTATCATCTTTGCAGATTTTATCCCATCAGCACATAAGCAAGGATTCAGATTTGCAGAATCTAATCCTGAGCTAGAAGTCAACGATAAGGTGAATTCATTGTGGGAGGGATTTGATGCAGAATTGCACAAGAAACGCAGATTTTATAGGAAAGAAATTCGTTGAAAGTACGATTGAATTGTTTCTGCTAAATTTTTTTATTATATTTTTGGCGTAAAGAAATAACACAAAATTATATGGCTGAAGAAGAAAAAGATATTATACAACCACAAGTCAATTATTCCGATGATGATATTAAAACCCTCGATTGGCAGGAGCATATCCGTCGTCGTCCAGGGATGTATATTGGTAAACTAGGGGATGGTGCGTCGGCTGATGATGGTATCTATGTTTTACTGAAAGAGGTCTTGGACAACTCTATGGATGAGTTTATGATGGGCTTTGGTAAGACAATAGAGGTGACTATTGCCGATGGAATGGTTACTGTGCGTGACCATGGACGTGGTGTGCCACTAGGCAAAGTGAAAGATGTTTCTTCTAAAATGAATACTGGTGCAAAGTACGATTCTGAGGCTTTTAAGAAGTCTGTGGGGTTAAACGGTGTAGGTATAAAGGCTGTTAATGCACTTTCTGATTATTTCTTAATTCAGAGTTATCGTGATGGAGAGTCTGTAGCTGTAGAATATAGCTGTGCAATAGTGCAAAAGGAGGAGTCCTTTAAAGGATTGAAAGATGAAAATGGAACTTTAGTTCAATTTACTCCAGATAAAACAATCTTTACGGACTATTTATATCGAGATACTTATATAGAAAATCTGCTCAAGAACTATGTTTTTCTAAATACTGGTCTTACAATTATTTATAATGGGAAGAAGTTTTTCTCTAAAAATGGATTGGCCGACTTGTTGAATGAACATATGACTTCGGAAGAATTATATCCGATCATTCATCTGAAAGACAAAGATATAGAGATTGCAATAACCCACTCCAACCAGTATGGGGAAGAGTTCTATTCTTTCGTCAATGGACAGCATACAACTCAAGGAGGGACACATCAATCAGTTTTTAGAGAATCTGTATCTCGTGTTATTCGTGAGTTTTACAATAGAAATTTAGATTTTGGTGATATTCGAAATGGAATTGTAGCGGCTATCAGTGTAAAGGTTGAAGAGCCTGTATTTGAATCTCAGACAAAAACTAAACTTGGATCTAGAGATATGGGACCCAATGGACCTACTGTTGCTAAGTTTATAGGAGATTTCTTAAAGAAAGAATTAGATAATCACTTACATAAATTTCCTGATAAAGCAGAGACTCTTCTTAAGAAAATTTTAGAATCAGAGAAGGAGCGTAAAGCCATTGCGGGGGTTACTAAAATAGCACGTGAGAGAGCTAAAAAAGCAAACTTGCACAACAAAAAACTGAGAGATTGTCGTATTCACTATAATGATAATAAGGGTGATAATCTCGATGAAACCAGTATATTTATAACAGAGGGTGACTCCGCAAGTGGGTCTATTACCAAGAGTAGAAATCCAAATCTACAAGCTGTATTTAGTTTAAGAGGGAAACCTTTGAATAGCTTTGGGCTTACCAAAAAGATTGTTTACGAAAATGAAGAATTCAATCTTTTACAAGCAGCTCTTAATATCGAAGATGGTCTGGAAGGCTTGCGTTACAATAAGATAATTATAGCAACCGATGCTGATACTGATGGTATGCATATTCGTTTGTTGTTATTGACATTCTTCTTACAATTCTTCCCTGATTTGGTGAAGAAAAATCATGTGTACATTTTGCAGACTCCGCTTTTTCGTGTTAGGAATAAAAAAGAAACGAGGTATTGTTATACAGAAGAAGAAAGAATGAGTGCAATTTCAGATTTAGGCCCTAATCCAGAAATTACTCGATTTAAAGGGTTAGGGGAGATTTCTCCTGATGAGTTTGTTCATTTTATTGGCGAAGATATGCGACTAGATAGAGTGTCAATGAAGAGAGAGGACTCTGTAGGAAATATGCTAGACTTCTATATGGGTAAAAATACGCCAGAGCGTCAAGACTTTATTATTGATAACTTGGTGGTTGAAGAAGAAATTTAGAAAATATAGCAAACAAAATATTAAAGACTTGGATTAATGAATTCAAGTCTTTTTTTATAATTCTATTTCATCGCCAGAAATTAAACCATTAGCAATACAATAAAATATTAATCCTGAAACCGTTTTTATTCCTAGTTTGGCAGTAATATTTTTTCGGTGAGATAATACTGTGTTTAAGCTAATATTCAGCTTGTCTGCTATCTCTTTGTTTATGTGCCCTAAGGCAACAAGTCGTAGTACATCCAGCTCTCTTTGTGATATTACATTAGCCTTTTCAACGGGGATTGTATCTACGTTAATAAGCTCTTTCCAATCTTCAACACCCATGTTCTCTAATTCTTTTATCATAGGTTGTAAAACTTTCTCACGAATTCGATTGTGCTTGTAGAGATCAATTTGAATGCTATCTATCGAAAAAATAACAGCATAACACATATTCTCGTTGAAACTTCCCGAAATATGTTTTATAATAATGCTTTTCAGATCAATTAATAAAGCTAGCGGAGTATCGCCATCCACCATACCTTTTTCAATTTGTGATATTAGTTCTTGTTTAAATTTATTGAATAACTTTTCGATTAGGATAAGTTGCTTGTTGTTAGGATCACTAATGGTTATAAATGCATTGAGGTGTTTTTCTAGATTGTGGATTTGCGCATTCAACATATACATGTCCACCTGTTTCAAGTAGTTGATAACGAGATTTATATCAAAGTCTTTCAGTCTCTTTTCAGGAAAGTAATCTTCATTCAAGAATGTATTTAAAATAACGAGAAAAAAATCTACATTGATATTGGCTTCATTGCATATGTCACCAATTGTTTTGTCGCCCACACCTAGCTTTATTCCAAATCTACTAATGACAGGGATTACTTGATAATGTTCAATAATGACATCAGAAAGTTTGGAAGATTTATCTAAAAATAACATATTTGGTGGGGTGCTTATTAAATAATTATCACTATTTTGAAGACGAATATTACAAAAATACATATTCTATACTATAAATGAAGTCTTTTATAGCTTTTATTCTCATTTTTTTAGAAGACTATTATCTAATTAAGTGTGTATGTTTTTTAGAATAGGTCAGAAATCAATATAGTTATAATTTATCTATTTTATTTTTGTATAAATAAAATTAATTACTATATTTGCTATAGACAAACAGAAAAAGTACAAATATTTAAAACAAAATTACAATGAAATACGTTTTTTCAATATGTCTGTCAATGCTATTAGGAATAGCAGCGAATGTGAATGGAGCAACTCCAGAAACTATTAATAACAACAATATAAAAAATACATCAATTATGAAATTCGAATTAGTAAAATTGCCTTATGCAACAGATGCATTGGCACCAGTAATGAGTAAAGAAACAATTGAATTGCACCACGGTAAGCACTTACAAACATATGTAACTAACTTGAACAACTTATTGCCAGGTAGCAAGTTTGAAGGTAAAGACTTGGAAACTATTGTGAAAGAAAGTGATGGAGCTATCTTTAATAATGCAGGTCAAATTTTGAACCATAATATCTATTTCCTATCATTTACTCCAAATGGTGGAGGAGGAGAACCAACTGGTAAGTTAGGGGAGGCTATCAAGGCTCAATTCGGATCATTTGACAATTTCAAAAAAGAATTTAGTGATGCTGCTGTAACTCTATTTGGAGCAGGATGGGCATGGCTATCTAAAGATGCGAATGGTAAGCTTCACATCACAAAAGAAACAAATGCAGGTAATCCTGTAACTAAAGGATATACTCCAATTCTTGGATTTGACGTTTGGGAACATGCATACTATGTTGACTACCGTAATCGTCGTGCTGATCACGTAGCAGAACTATGGAATATTATTGACTGGAAAGCTGTTGAAGCTCGTTACTAATATCTCAGATATATCATAAGAATAAGGAAAGCAACTCTATTATTGAGTTGCTTTCTTTGTTTCAAACTTTTTATACAAAAAACAAAGCGCCTCATCTTTCGGAAGATGAAGCGCTTTATAAAATAATGTTGTTTAGTTCTGAGTCAAATGTCTGAGCAAGTCATCAGGACCTAAATTAACCTCTAGGATTACTCCTTTCTCATCAATGAGGTAATTTCTAAAACCTTTGTCTAGCTTTAGTTGCTCGACAAGCATTGAACGGCTATTTTCATTTGCTAAAAACTGATTTTGTCTATCAATTTCGTCCATTGCTACTGTTTTTTCAAAAACAGATTTACTTTTGTCAAAGGATACAGATAATACTTTCACCGAAGAGCTTGCTTGTTCTGCTATTTTTGTAAGCAGTATGTTATCTCTTCGAGAGCTTGCATCATAAGCAGCCCAAAAGTTGACAAATACTTTTTGACCTTTAAGGTCAGACAATTTTAAAGTAGTTCCCGATATGTT
>JASLEN010000380.1 GCA_030151105.1 Dysgonomonas sp. | reverse complement strand
CAGGAATCGAACCAGGGACACATGGATTTTCAGTCCATTGCTCTACCAACTGAGCTAAGGTACCAACTGCAATTGCGTGTGCAAAGATAGAACCTTTTTTTTGTATTCCAAATAAAAAAAGAAAAATATTAAGTAGATATTAATTTTTCTTCCAACCTTGTGCCTGTAGCTCGATTTCTGACCTATCTCTTGTCTCCAAAAACAGACCATAATCTTCTTTGGTGATGTGCCCTATAACGTGAATACCTTCTATTTTAGATACTTTTTCGTGCTCAAAAAGCGGAATAGTAAACAATAATTCATAATCATTACCTCCATTCATAGCTACTGTAGTCACATTCATATTAAATTGTTCGGCCATTGAAGCTGTTTGATAGTCGAGAGGAATGCGATCTTCAAAGATACGGCACCCTACCCCACTCTGTTTGCAGATATGCTTCAATTCAGATGACAATCCATCTGTAATATCAATCATTGATGTTGGGATTACCTTATTCTCGTTCAGAAGTCGGATAATATCTTTTCTGGCTTCTGGCTTCAATTGTCTCTCTAGTATATATTCTTTGCCCGAAAAATCTGGTTGAAACTGCTTATCACCACTATCTGCAAAAAGTGCCTTCTCTCTCTCCAATAGCTGAAGTCCCATATAAGCTGCACCAAGATCGCCAGAAACACATACTAAGTCTGTATCCTTAGCTCCATTACGATAAACTATCAAGTTCTCATTTGCTTCACCTATACAAGTCACACTTATAGTAAAACCTGTGAGTGATGCCGAAGTATCTCCTCCTACAACATCCACTCCATATTCTTCGCAAGCAAGATAGACTCCTGCATAGAAATCCTCTACATCCTCTACCATAAAACGCTGGGATAAGCCCAAAGAAACTGTCAATTGCCGAGGCTTACCATTCATTGCATAAATATCCGAAAAGCCAGCAATAGCACTCTTATAACCTAGATGCTTAAGTGGAAAATACATCAAATCAAAGTCTATACCTTCCATCAACAAATCTGTGCTCACAAGTACCTTTTTGTCACCATACGAAAGTACAGCAGCATCATCCCCTACTCCTTTCAAGGTACTAGAGTTTTTTATTTCAATTGATTTGGTGATGTGCTCTATCAGTCCAAATTCGCCTAAAGTAGATATTTCTGTTCTCTTCATATATTCTTTTTATTAATCTTGAGTACAAAGTTAGAGATAATAAGTCTCATTTGTGAATAGTAACACTTACAATCTATTCTTCTAGAACATAAAAAAGGGAGCTCATTATTTGAACTCCCTCATTCGTTTTATTTTACTCTGTATAACAGAAACTCACTGTTTTCATATTTCAAAGTGTAATCCATTTCTAGAATTCTATCGAACTCTGTGTTTCTTATACCATCCTTATTTACTTTTTCAAGTACCTTCTTCTCACTAAGTCTCTTGTTTGAAAGCATTAAGGTATTAATTTCTTTGTTTACCTCTTCATCAAAGCTGCTAACACAATCTTGCCAGAAAAAATATTTATGATTAGAATTAATTCTTAGTATTGGATATACTTGACTATCTATTGAGTGATAATATATTTTATCTCTCTCATCGTTTGCTACATGGCGCAACATATCATTGACGCTTGCTTCATACGCTTATAACTCTTTGAAAACCTTATCTCTAGTAGTAAATACTTTTATTATCTGGATTACCAAAAGAATAGCAAATGCAGCTATTACAACTTTAGACAAGATACCAATAGTCTTGCTTTTTTCCATATTTGCTAGAATTAGCATAAGTCCAAGCATTGCCACAGGTATCATCAATAATAGTATTTTACACCAATGTAGAAACTCATGAAAAGGCGCAGCAAACTATAGCCCTCAGTAAAGTTTATCTACTTTTATACATTATTTCTTATGGAATATTGTATTTTTGTTAAAAAATGATGAGAGTAAATATTATAGTGCCTATATATAGAGAGAAATTAGATCCTAGCGAGCTAGTTTCGATGAAACAACTATTCAAAACGCTAGATCAACATACTATAACGATTATTCATCCTCGAAAAATCAGTTTGTCTTTTTTGGATGAATATAACTTTTCGTTTTCAAGCCTTGCTTTTGACGATGAATATTTTGAAGGAATATACGGATATAATAAATTAACATTATCTCCCACTTTTTATCTCGCATTCAAGGACTACGATTTCATTCTCATATATCAAACCGATGCGTATGTATTCAGAGATGAATTAATCGATTGGTGTGCAAAAGACTATGACTATATAGGAAGTCCTTGGGCTGCACGAAAGCAAACTTTGATTCAAAAAATACTATTCAAATGGAATGCAGTATTCCTCAATATCATCAATCAAAAAATTAAAGATAGAACAGCTTATTTTAGAACAGGAAATGGGGGATTTTCATTACGAAAAACAAAAGTATTTATACATCTTTCTCAAAAATATGAAAACTATATAAGAGAGAATGTCATTCGAACTTCTGATGATTTTATACCTGAAGATGTTTTTTGGTCTCTAAATATTCCAAACATTGAAGATGTTTTAAATGTTCCAAGCTATGAGGAATCCTTGAAATTTGGTTTTGATAGACGCCCACATATAGCCTACAAACATAATAATTATAATTTACCTTTTGGGGCTCATGGTATCAATAGGAAGAACAGAATCTCCTTTTTCAGAAAATTAATAAAAGATCTTTAAAGAAGGAATTAATATTTCTTCTTTTACTTAAATAGCTATGATTCCAAATAGTTTAGTTTTCTTTTGAATAGCCTATAGCCATTTTGATGAGTCCTTAATTCGTATTTATCAAGAATTTGATTGATAAACTTCGGGTTAATATAGTTTGTTCTATTTTCTTCTGTCAATTCATTCTCTGTCATCACCCACAATGGATAATTCTCAGAGTTCATCATCTCATCTATTTCATCAAATATTGCACTGTCATGCCTTCCATGCCAATCTTGCAATACAAAGTATTTATAATTAGCATTGACTTCTCCCCACAGATAGAAGTTTGAATTGATGCCATAATAGTAGGTTCGATCTCGCTCTTCTTCTGGAATCAAGTCTATAACCTGATGAATATTGTTATATAGCTCTTTGCCCTCGCTTTTGAAGTATTTACTCTCCGAAATTACATAATATCCCGCTCTAATAGTAAAGGCGCTTAAAACTAAAGCAAATATCACCAATAGCCCATTTATAATCCTTGGACTAGTAATGGACTCCAAGATAAGTACACCGCCAAAAATAAGAGCTGGGAACATCAAAATATAATAGTGTCCAAAACTGTATCCTATATTGACAGTAAGGTAACTAAAAAAGAATAGTAGAATAGCAAATAATATCACTCGCCAATCCCTTCGTTTTCTATAATCAAGGATAACGCCAACTAGAAGCATAACAAACAGCAAGTAGTTGATTTCGAAAGCTTCGCCGCTGGTGGAAAACAAATTATTGACATACTTAAAGTTGAACAAAAATGTTCCATATATCATTTCATCCAAAGCTCCATGATAGCTAAAATAACCCAAATAAAGCACAGTGAAAGGCAATTGCCCTAAAGCAAAATAAAGAATCAATCGCTTGAATGACTGATAATCTCTATCAACCAAAGTAGCTATGAACAGAAAGACACAAATAGCAACAATGGCTCCAGCATTATTCAACCTCAACCAAAAAATAAAAGAAAAACAAACGCCTATAATGAATGCATCCTTCCACCCTATCTTTCGCTCTTTGAAATAGTATTTACAAAATATATACATGGAAAGTAAAAGAGGGAAAAGACTATGTTCTTCATTGGTATTTCCTTTATAAATTATTCGAGTAAAAAGGACAAGAAAACCAAAGATCAGAATCAAATTCCGCTTTCTATCTAACACCAAATCACTTATACGAGTGATGACAACAAAAAATAAGAAAAATAAGATTACCTCTAAAACAAACAACCCCATTCTATACGGTGCAATGAGTTGCGCCACTCCTTGCAAAAGCACTAGCGAGGGTCCTTTGTGATCAAAAAAATCGTGATAAGGCACTAGTCCATCTACAAACATTCTTCCTAATGCCATAAAGATAGAGCTATCACCAGTATATCTATAAGTAAGAGGAGTTGATACTTCACAAAAAACAGATACAAAAACTATACTCAACAGCAGTAGCAAAAAGTAGTATAGTAGTTGTGAGTATTTAGCGTTCTTAATCATTTATTCTATTCGTTGCCTTTTTTGTTCAAAACATTAAACAAGAATTAAGGCACAAAGATAAAAAAAATAGCCCCTTACTTGCTATAAGGGGCTAAATTTTAAGTTCTAATCCTTTTCAGATTATATTTTCTGTATAATTTCTTTCATAATAGTAGCCATTTTGGGTTGAGCTACTTTGGCAGCTTCTTGCACATCTTCGTGAGTAACCTCAACAATTTTGCCCAATACTCCTAAATCGCTAAT
>JASLEN010000113.1 GCA_030151105.1 Dysgonomonas sp. | reverse complement strand
AAAAGAGTATATAACGTTTTCATGGTAACTTAAATTTATAAAGAAGAGTCCGTTTTTTATTAAAATAGCTCGGGATATAACTTCCGAGAGATGCAGTGTGCATGATTTGTGATGTCATCATCTAGAAAGTTTTGCCAACTCAATCGGTCAAATTCTTTTTCAAGAACTTGACATACTTCAAAGTCTTTGTCAGATACTTTATAGCCTGCATCATCTTTAGAGCCAGATATGGAAACTTCGAAGCAATTAGGCTGCACCCAAATATGGGCTTTTTGGTCGAAAAGGATTACTTCTTGCGGTTGCTCCAATTCGTTGTGCCCTTGTATTGTGTATTTTATTTTGTCAAGATCATCTATCGAATATGAACCAAATGGGTCGAATGCTATTGCATCTTTGTCTAGTGGCTTGAGGGGAACTCCTAGTTGTCCTAATTTATGTTTCAAATCATCTAAATCCACATAACTAAAATGTGCACAAAAAGAATCACTTTCGCAATAGTGTGCTCCCCTTGCTCTCATAAAATGAAAGTAAGAAAGATTTTGAGACCAATGCATAACTTGCTCTTTGGTGTGATTTTGAAATAATCGTTCCTCCGATATTCTTGTCATAATTGTTTTAGCTTTTTAGATACTTAATAATGATTTACGATTGCCTAAATATAAGCATTTGCATTAAATTAGACTCCATTATTGATTTCTAATTGCTGTCTATCTGAGTCTCTGTTTTTGAAAATATAACATTTCGTTTAGGGCTGATTAGCCTTAAGATTGTTATCTTTAAGACAGAATGATACCTTTTAGAGGTGTCAAGATAGAACGAAATTAATAGCACATTATAAAAATAGAAGATTATGAATTCAAAATTGACAACTATAGCAATTCATCAAATAGAGAAGGCTACAATCGTAAAAAAACTACTGGAGGCAAATGATATTCCAGTCATATTGGAGCCGATGTATAAGGATGAGCCCGAGAATACCATTCTTATGGGATATGGTGTTAAGGTGCAAGAAAAAGACGTAACTCAAGCTTTGGTTTTTGTGGGTGCAAACAAGTTGTTTAGTTATGATGATGAGCGTACCTATCAGATTGACGATGGGAGAAATCGGGTGTTGGTAGCTGTTGACTTTTCAGACTACTCTCTACAGGCATGTAGAGCCGCTTTTGATGTGGCGAAAGAACTCAATGCTAAGGTGAAAATCTTGAATGTGATGCCAAATGTAACCTATCCGTTGCATATGCCTTTTGGCAATATTTTGAAAAATCCAGGAGATGTAGGAATGTTGGATAAGGTGAGACGTGAAATGCTTAAGCTCTGTCAGGAGATAGACGACTTAATAATGAAAGGTGAGATGCCTTCTATCAATTATTCTTATTCGCTGCGAGAAGGGATAGTAGAGGAGGAAATTCAAAACTTTGTAGAAGAGTACAAACCGAAACTTTTGGTTTTGGGAACTAAAGGAAAAGATAAGAATACTACAAATTTTATCGGAAATGTGACAGCTGATATTATCGAGATAACGAATGTACCTGTGTTAGCTGTTCCTGCAGATATGCCAGCTAATACAATGCGAGAAATTCGTCATATTGGTTTTTTGACTAATGTTGATCGAAGAGATTTAGAATCTTTTGATGCTTTTGTCAATGTCCTCAAGTTTTATAAAGCGATAAAAGTAACTCTCATTCACGTCAATTATGATGGTAAGGGTGGAAGGTTCAATGAAGAGCAGCTTGTAGAAATGCAAAAATACTTTACTGAACATTATCCCAATTTCAATGTAGGATATAAGTTGCTAAATACCGACGACTTAGTGGGAGGAATGCATGACTTTATAGAGAAGGAAAATATCTCGATGCTTAGTCTTAATACTCGCAAACGTAATATCTTAGGACGTTTGTTCAGACCAAGTATGTCTCGTAAACTATTAGATGTCAACGTTTCGCTTCTCATCCTGAGAGGATAATCTGAGTGAAGATATAAAAGAGAAAAGCTTAGTGGAATTAAATCGACTAAGCTTTTTATTTTATTCTATTTTGAGATGTTTTTTCCCATTCTCATTAATACACTTATAAAACTAAAGCTTACCCCAATGCCCATGAAAAGAGACCATGTAGTGATGAAATTATCTGCATGGGTTATATTAAAAATCATATATCCTAATGATATCATAATAATAGCAACGCCAATTGATAACATGGCATTACTTACAGCTAATGGCATACGAGATTGAATGACTCTTTTCATAATTTTCATTAAAGGTTAGATCTAAATCTAAGAATAAAATGGGTAAAAAGAAAGGTTAGCGAAAATTTATTTCACTAACCCTTTACTTATATGCTTCTTTTCAAGGCCTTTCGCAACCTTCTGAGTTTAATACTCGTCCTCGTTAAAGAAGAAGTCTTCCTTAGTCGGATAGTCTGGCCAGATATCTTCTATAGTGTCGAAGACTTCATCTTCATCTTCTATTTCTTGTAAATTTTCTATTACTTCCATAGGTGCTCCCGAACGTTGAGCATAGTCTATTAACTCATCTTTTGTAGCAGGCCATGGTGCATCTTCTAGTTTTGATGCTAGTTCTAAAGTCCAATACATAGTAACTGTAATTTAGTTTTGTGAATTATTTATTTTTATTGTTTGTCTTGATTTTAACAATTCTACCTTTTCGCAAAAATAGAATAAAAATCTGATTATTAAACATTTTGTTCCCAAAATATTTCTAGTCCTCCCTTGTTGTTCTCTTTACGACCTAATAGGAAAAAAT
>JASLEN010000111.1 GCA_030151105.1 Dysgonomonas sp. | reverse complement strand
CAAAGCATTATTTTCTGCTCGTCTTATAGAGTCCAACAATGGAACAGCCGCTTTTCGCTGATCGAAAGATTTAGGATAAAGAGTATTGATACTATCTAATTCAGCCTTAGCCAATTCAAACTCACTTTGAGCGAGCAATGTTCTAGCATTGGAAAGATGACGCTCCGCAGCTTGGTGATTATCAGAGCAAGAGCTTGCTAATAAAACGACAAGAGCAGTTATACAGATGGAAAAACATTTCATATTTGAAAGTATTATTTTACGTTTTGTGACAGCCAAATTACAAAATAAAATTTAGATAGACTATCTTTGCAATTCAGAACACAAAAGAAATGATAGACAAAGATATAATATTAAAAAAAATATCAGCAGACATATTCACTCTCATATCTCAGACTGCCGATGAAATCGGACTAGAGTGCTACGTGATAGGAGGCTATGTGCGTGATATTTTCTTATATAGACCATCTATGGATATAGATGTAGTGACAGTGGGCAGTGGAATAAAGCTCGCTGAGGCTGTTGCTAAAAAACTTGGAAAAGGGGCATATTTGAGCGTATTTAAGAATTTTGGGACAGCTCAAGTTAAATATAAAGACCTTGAAGTAGAATTTGTTGGTGCTCGAAAAGAATCGTATCAAAGAGATTCTCGTAAGCCAATAGTGGAAGATGGTACGCTCCAAGACGATCAGAACAGAAGAGACTTCACCATTAATGCGCTGGCAATCTGCTTAAACAAAGAAAGATTTGGAGAGTTACTTGACCCCTTTGGAGGAATGCAAGACATGGAGGACTTAATCATCCGTACGCCTCTTGACCCTGATATTACTTTTAGCGACGATCCACTACGAATGATGCGAGGGATACGTTTCTCCTCACAACTGGGCTTCGATATTGAGATGGACACTTTTGATGCAATCACGAGAAATGCCCATCGCATCGACATTATTTCCAAAGAGCGAATTGCAGATGAGTTGAATAAGATTATTCTCTCACCCAAACCATCGCTTGGCTTCATCCAATTGGATAAGACTGGTTTGTTAGAATTAATTTTCCCTGAATTTGTCGCTCTCAAAGGGGCTGAAACAAAGGATGGAATTGGGCACAAGGACAATTTCTATCACACACTTGCTGTGCTAGATAACATTGCTTTGCAAACCAATGATCTTTGGCTCAGATGGTCAGCCATTTTGCACGACATAGCCAAACCTGCCACAAAACGCTGGGATGGCAAAGGATGGACTTTTAGAAATCACAATTTCATCGGAGAAAAGATGATTCCTAAGATTTTTAGGAATATGAAATTACCAATGAATGAGAAGATGAAATATGTCCAAAAGATGGTACTATTACATATGCGTCCTCAAACTTTGGTAGATGAAGAGATTACAGATTCAGCAGTGAGAAGACTACTGTTTGAGTCTGGCGATGATATCGACGATTTGATGACCTTGTGTGAAGCAGATATCACATCCAAGAATCCTAAAAAAGTTCAACGCTATTTAGATAACTTCAAGATAGTAAGGCAAAAGCTGAAAGACATTGAAGAAAAAGATCACATCCGCAATTTTGAACCTCCAATAGATGGTGAAGAAATTATGAAACTTTTCTCTCTACCACCAAGTGCAGAAGTGGGACGTTTGAAATCTTCGATAAAAGATGCTATATTAGACGGAGTTATTCCAAACGAATACGAAGCTGCTTATGAATATCTTATAAACAAAGCTAGAAGCATAGGTTTGGAAGTTAATAAATAATCTAAAGCGCTATGAAAACAAAAGTATTTTCGTTAAGCCTGCTAGTTCTATTGCTAGTAGCTTGTGGAGCAAAGAAGAGCAACATTGTAGCACACCCACTTTATTCGCTCGAAGTTTTCGACATCGATGAATTCTCTTCAGATGGCTACTATGGCTTCGCTGAACAAAATGCTATTAAAGTTGGAGGTTCAAAACGTATGGAAGGTCCTAGAAACGAACGACGTTTTCTCAATGCCCTAGCTGGCCCTAATGGTGAACAAATTCAATATTACAGAATAGGTAGCTGCTGTAGCTTCAAGACTTCAAATGGAATCAATGGTGTCGGTTTTTTGGATGCTTATCAAGTATTCTACCTCAAATCTCCAGGCGACACCGTCAAAAATACGATATATATTAATATGTACGACACGGATGCAATCTTTATACCTGTCGGATTTACTAAAAAATACAATGACTAAATATTCCATAATAGTTGCCATAGACCAAAACAATGCAATTGGCAAAGACAATCAGATGCTAACTCATCTACCAGATGATCTGAAATACTTCAAACAAGTAACTTCTGGTCATTCCGTAATTATGGGCCGAAAAACTTTTGAATCATTACCTAAAGGAGCCCTACCCAATAGGCGAAACATCGTGATTACGAGGAACGATGAGCTCTCATTCCCAAATTGCGAAATGGCAGAAAGCATAAACCATGCTCTACAGCTAACTGATGATGAAGAGGAGGTTTTTGTGATGGGTGGAGGCACTATTTATTCAGAATTAATCAATCAGGTGGACAAGTTGTACATTACTCAGATTCACAATAGTTTCGATGAAGCCGAAGTTTTCTTCCCCTCCATCGACTCTGCAATCTGGAAAGAAGTGTGGAGAGAGGATCATTTTGCAGACGAGAAACATGCGCATGACTTTAGTTTTGTGAGATATGAGAAAATTTAACGCACCAAAACTTGTTATTCTGAAACAAACCAACTACATTTGCAACCCAAAATAGACTGAGAATAATAACGATAATAATATAAAGAGATGAAAAGAACATTTCAACCATCAAACAGAAAAAGAAAAAACAAACACGGATTCCGTTCTAGAATGGCTACAGCTAATGGACGTAGAGTTCTAGCATCACGTAGAGCAAAAGGAAGACACAGCCTAACTATTTCTGACGAATACGGAAAATACGGTCTTAAATAATTAGACTTCCCTTTTTGAGAAAATTAAACGAAGTAAGAATTACCATAATTCTTACTTTTGTTGTATATATGCATTTATAAAATTGAATCTATGATTTGGCTCGACATTCTTTTCATTGTTATAGCTCTTGCGGCATTGACAAGAGGCTTGCTTACAGGACTAGTCTTGCAAGCGGCAAGTCTTGCAGGGATCATATTAGGTGCAATATTTTGTGGTAAGGTGGCAGAATATATCTACCCGCATCTAATTGGTATTATTGGAAACTCTGAGAACATCACGAGTGTAGTATCTTATATCTTCGGATTCATTATCATTCTTATTGCAGTCAATCTGATAGGTAGAGCTATCAACACAATCGCTGATAGTATGATTCTAAAACCGATAAACAGAGTTCTAGGCGGTGTATTTTGCTTAGCTAAATGGCTGCTGATTTCTAGCATAATACTCAATCTTGTGATTCAAATAGACACAGACAAATCGATCATAAAAGAAGAGGTGCGAGAAAAATCTCACACGTACCCTATTTTAATCGACATTGCGCAAACTGTAATACCCTACCTTAGATTCGAAGCAATCACTCCTTCACAGAATGAAGATAATCAATCACCTCAAGCAGTTTTTGTTTAGTCACTAAGCCTTCAGCTCTAGTCAACTCCTTCCCGTCTTTATATATAATAATTGTAGGTAGATTAAAAACTCGCATCTGAGTAGCAAACTCATGATAATGATCAACATTTAGCTTTGCAATGGTAGCAATCCCCTCACGCTCAGCCGCAACATCTTTTAGTATTGGATTCATTCTGCGACATGGAGCGCACCACGCAGCCCAAAAATCGACAAAGACAATTCCTTCAGATTTCAAGTCATCATAATTCGTTGGTGTTGCTGTAACTATAATATCCTTTTCTTCCCCTTTCGGCTTCTTATCTTTTGCCTCTAAATCGGTGATAGTTGCAAAAGAACATAAGATTAGCACTAAAAATATAACTCTATTCATATTGTTTTCATTTGAGAGCTAAATATATAAGAATAAACTCAAAATACTCTAATTTCGTCACCATAGCGTACTCATACTAGGAATTATTAACAATTTAACACAAATACTTAAGATCTATTCTCCTAGAAATAGTTATCTTTATAAGTTATTCAGAATTATCAATTTCGAATTGAATGCTCCATCATCCAGATTCAATTTGAAAATCTTAATTAAATACATCTTATTGCTTTAAATGAGTCATAAACCTTTTTTGATAGACTTGGATAAGGTTTTGGAAACCAAAGCCCCTAAACTCTATAAACGAATTCCCTCGTTTATAATCAACTACATCAAGCGAAAAGTTCATGTTGATGAATTAAACCACATATTAACTATATATGCTGATGACAAGGGCGTTGACTTCATGAACTCAGTAGTGGACTATTTTGGACTCACATTGAAGGTATATGGTTTGGAAAATATACCAAATGAGGGACGATTTATATTCACATCCAACCATCCACTTGGTGGGCTCGATGGCATTTGTCTTTCATCCATTATTGGCAACAAATACGACAAAAACATAAAATATATAGTCAACGATATTTTATATTATATAGAAAATCTGAAACCAATATTTCTCCCTATCAACAAGCATGGAGCTCAAGCACGTCAAGCAATGCAAGACACCACAGACGCCTTTGCTTCGGACAATCAAATCATTACATTCCCAGCAGGAATGTGTTCGAGAAAACAGAAAGGTGAAATTGTTGATTTGGAATGGAAAAAATCATTCATCCAAAAAGCGATAGAATCGAAGAGAGATATAGTCCCAATCTACTTTGAGGCTAAAAACTCGAATTTCTTTTATAAATTTGCCAATATTAGA
>JASLEN010000328.1 GCA_030151105.1 Dysgonomonas sp. | reverse complement strand
CCACTTTTTAGTTTTCCCAACTGAGGCATAAAAGTTTTATCATAGAGAGCATATATAGCCATATAATTGTTGATGGAATAGTTTAACCCTACTCTAGGTGTGAACTTTCGATTTTCTGCTATAGCACCATAAGCGTTTTCTTTTACATAGGTGTATCTTCCAGCTAGGGTTAGGTGAATCCGATTATCCATCAATGCTAAGTCATCTTGCAAGTAAACACTTGCAACACTTTGCTTTTCGAGAAAGGATGTGCCAACTCTATCATCCAGATTTCTACTTCTATCAAAGCGTCCTACTCCATAGTAAGGCTTCTGGTAAGCTTCATTATGAATATTGAATGTGCCTATGCTATCCATCACATGACTTTGATTAAAATCAGCGATGTAACTCTTATAGCTTAAATCTACTCCACTCAATATTTTATGCTCTATACCTCCTGTTTTAAATTTTCCATTGACAAAGGCTTGTCCAAAACTAGATTCACTCCTTGAATCCCAGATATAGAGTAATCGTTGAAGGTGTCCAACATCATCAATTGATTTTAACCAAATAAAAGAGCCTTCTTGATTTTGATTAAAGTAAGCTGCTTGTGTAGTTAAACGCCAGTCTTCACTTAATTTATGTTGAAGATTAAGCGTAATACTGTGGTCAAGTAGCTTCGTTGACTCTATGCTTGGATCTGCTATTGTGCGTTTTCTAGATACAGTTCCATAACCTTCTTTAGAGAATAAATAACTTGACCCTAGGTCTGGCATATCTACATATTGGAGCATATACTCTGCTGTTAGTTTTGTATTATCATCCAACTGATAAGAAACCACAGGTGCTATGCCAAAGCGTTTTGTAGATTCATAATCACGAAAAGTATTATTTGTTTGTCCTACGATATTTAACCTATATAGAGCTTTATTATCAGCACTAAGTTTACCATCTAAATCTAAGCTCGCACGATATAAATCAAAGCTACCTAGCGTAAACGAAGTACTTCTTTTAGTCTGCCCACTAGGTTTCTTTGTCACTACATTGTAGATTCCGCTAGGTTCGCCATTTGCCATCATAAAGCCAGCTGGACCTTTCACAAATTCTATTTGCTCTACAAAAGCCATATCTTCGGTCAAAGGACCATATGTAGAACCTACGTTCATGCCATTTCTAAAAGCTGAAGCTCTTGTACCTCGCATGGTAATATGTGTGTATAAGTCTCCCCAATGCTCTAGACGATTAGCTCCACTTACGTTGCGAACAACAGCGTCAGACATGTAATTCGCTTGTTGATCTAGCAGAGTCTGCGCATTGAGTATCTGCACATTTTGAGGCACGTTGAGGAGTCTAGTATCTATACGAAGAGATGATGATATCTTATTTTTTTTATACCTATTTTTAGATCCTGTTATGGATATTTCGTTCAAAAGTTTTTCAAATGCAATAGTATCACTATCTGCTGTTATTTCTTTTTCGATATGTGCAATACTAGGCAACGTGTTGTAGAAAAACATGATGACCAGTATTATTCTAATTTTATTCATTGTTGTTAATTATATTCATTCTAAATAAAAGACTTATCTTTGCGCAAAGTTGATCATAACTCTGAGAGCAGACATAACGCAAAAGGTTGAATAAAAGACGTGAAAAGAAGTATTATGGATTATCGAATGAATATAGATTCTACAGCTTATCATATTGGTTGCAACATGACCCCGCAACCTGTGGTCGAGAAGAAGGATTATATCTCTGATAATAAGGGATTCAACATAGAACTGAACAATGTATTTTTAGATGATATCCATTTAAAATGGGGCAGATATGAGTCTCCTCAACCCAAACATTACTCTGTTAGTCCTACCAACGATTCTGTAGTAGCGCATTTCTGTTTAGCTGGTTATTGTATAACACAGGGGCAAGACTCATTGAATATGCAACGTGGCGAGTGTGTCCTTTTCAAAGAAAATTCATGTGAGTATTTGTACGAAATGGGAACGGATAACAATCGTGGAGGCTTTTTTGAAATCTCGCTTACTCCTCAATTGTATAATAATCTATTTGTTGGCGAAAATCAGTTATTAGATAAGGTTTTAGATGATGATAAGACGAGACTATTTGGCAACATATATGCTAATCCGCAAATTAAGCATCTTATAGGTGAGATGTTTCAGAATAGAGAGTGTTATTGTGGAAAACTAAAAAAACTATATCTAGAATCGAAAGTTATAGAATTGCTTTTGCTCCAAACAAAAGAAGTGCAGCTAACGCCAAGCTCATTAGGTGGAAAATTACATCCACTAGATATAGAAGCCATTTATTTTGTTCGAGAAACTCTTGAGCAAAATATGCAAGAAAATAATTCTATTGCCCAACTCGCTTTATCTGCGGGTATCAATCAAACAAAGCTAAAGCAGGGTTTTAAAGAATTATTTGGAGATACTATTTTTGGTTATCTTACAAAAATTAGAATGCAAAAAGCAGAAGAATTACTCCTACAAGGAAACTTGCCAATCGGCGAAATTGCAGCTTTGGTTGGTTATCAACATGCCCAGCATTTTGCAGTCGCTTTCAAAAAGACAGTGGGCTATCTGCCGAGTGAGGTAAGGCTTCATTTTTGACAATTTGAATGTGTGTTCCCATCAAACTAGTCCCCTAGTTCTCAATCTAAGTGATGCCTTATAGATTCTTTCAGGAGTAGTTTTTCTGCATAGATCTGTCTTGTTTGTTATGCTTGCTTTTTATATTCTTGCTTTTTTTCTTAATAACTCTCAAGGAAGTTCTACTCTCAAGGATTGATGTGCGATTCTATCCAAAACAGCATCTGCAACTGTCTTTTCTCTTATCACTTTATACCATTCTTGTCATGGCAGAATTGTTCAGTTTATTATAAAACACTGTTCCTCTTCAAACAAAAAGTTCAATCTCTTGTTTTTTAGTTGTTAATAGGAATTTCAACGTTGGGCGTATGAAACATCATGTAGAAAGGTCTATCCGAAATTTTAACATCTTATCTTTAAGATTATTTTAAACAATTTTAAAACCAAGATTTATGAATGTACGTATCATCTATCGCTCTTCGAGAGGAAAAATAGAGGAGGGATATTTAAGCTTAAGACTCTACTATAAGGGAAAAACTCGTCAACTAGCTACTGGTCTCAAGCTGCGGGCTAATGAATGGGATAATATTAATTCACACATTGTTTTGACCGATTTCTCCTCAGAAAGACGCGAATACCTTCGTAGGATTAATGTTGAACTTAGAAACAAGACTTTCCACCTCGAAAGATTATTGATAGAATACAAAGAAAAAATTGATAAGGGGCATGCTTCGATAGAAAATATTGTTCTAGATTTCAGAAAGGCAAGTACACCTAATAGTTTCACTGCTTATGCTGAACTTTTAGGAGATAAACTCATTCAGCAAAAACAATTTAGAACGGCCGAAGCCTATCAAACGACTGCTAGACGACTTGTGCGTTTTAATAAGAATTCTGATCTCTCTTTACTCCAAATTACCCCAGATTTCGTAGAACGTTTTGAAAGACACCTCTATGAACAGAGCTTGAGTATGAATACAATTTCGTTTTATATGCGCAATCTTAGAGCCATTTACAATAAAGCTCTACAAGATAAAATAATGATCGCCAATTCCGACAATCCTTTTAGCCGAGTCTATACAGGTATTAAATCGACTCCCAAACGAGCACTCTCCAAAGAAGATATGCAGAAAATATATTCTCTTGATTTGGAACATGTGTTGACTAAAGAAAAGAAAATCGAAGATTTTTCGACTCGAATGCAAGAACTAGAGCAAGCCCGTGACCTTTTTCTTTTTAGTTTTCATGCTCGAGGAATGTCATTTGTTGACATTGCTTTGCTCAAAAAGACTGACATCAAACAAGGAATTCTTTCTTATCGTAGGCGTAAAACAGGGCAGCAGTTAGAGATTAGAATTAGTCCTGCTTTGAGGAGGCTTATTAACAAATATGCTAAAGCAACAGAAACTTCATCGTATTTATTTCCAATAATCAAGGACGAAAAAGGCAATCCCTACACCCAATATTTGACTGCACTAAGGAAGCAAAATATTAATTTAAAAACGATACAGAGGCTCTCAGGTGTGAGCAAAACCATAAGTACCCACGTGGCAAGACATACTTGGGCAACAATTGCAAAAGAAGAGAACTTACCTATTTGGACAATTTCGGAAGGCTTGGGACACACATCCATCAAGACTACTTACATCTATCTGGCATCCATCAATAGAACTAAATTAGACGAGGCAAACGAAATTGTTGTAAATGCTGTAGGGTTCTATTAAATCAGCTCCAAACACACATAATAATCTAACAAACAACATGATATCTATTTCAAGCTGGGGAATGGAAAGATATGTCTATATACTTATATGAATAATAAAAATATAAATTGATGGTAGTGTAGCAAAAGCTATCAAAAGGACAACGAATAAAACAAGTCAATAGTAAAAAGAAGTGAAAAGTAGAATTGGAATAATAATACTCCATTGAAATGTATCGAAGATTTAGTCTCACTTTATAAGTGATAGAAATTCGTAAAATTAGCTTAACACAAATATAAACTTAATTTCAATAAATAAACAATATTTCTACTTATTTAAGAACAAGTTACACTTCTATAAGAATATAATAAAAACACAATACTATAACCAATCTTCATATTGAGAAGATTAGTCTCATTCTACAACTTATTTATAATCAACACATAATCGGCTATACACATTTAAATATTTGTGTCACAATCCATAAAGATATAATATACTGTAAGTAAGCTGTTTGCACCTGATATCAATTAATGATTTTACACAACTAGTACACATACGACTATATATTCACATAACTATCTATAGCACAGAAAATAAAAAGGTATAAAATCACTTATAAAGTGATGGTGATTTTACATTTGACTTAGGATCAAAAGCATTGGCTTAATACATTGTAAATCTAATCAAAAAAACATGAAAGAAAAATCATTGAAGAAAAGCACCTTCATTAAGGGCTTTGCATTTGCTTTGACTTATTTGCTTATGCCATGGACTTGCACACTCCATGCGAAAACAAATATAGCTCAAACTAGTACAACTGAACTTTATGCCTTGCAAGAAACCCGTAAAGTAACAGGTGTAGTTTATGACGAACATCAAGAACCTCTTATTGGCGTTAGTGTTTCTGTAAAAGGCACAACAACAGGTAATATGACGGATATTGATGGAAAATTCAATATCGACGTCTCTTCTGACAAAGTTACACTCGTTGTTAGCTATATAGGCTATGTGACTCAAGAAATTAAAGTAACTGATCAAAAAGATTTAACTATTATTCTAAAGAGTACTGATAATGTACTAGAGGAATATGTAGTGGTGGGGTATGCCGTACAGAAAAAAGTGAACGTTTCTGGAACAGTATCTTCGATCGAGTTTGCAGAACAAGCGGCTTCTAGACCCTTAACAACCGTTTCGGGAGCACTTTCAGGTCTTAGCGCTGGTGTACAAGTGAACCAATCTTCAGGAGCTCCAGGCTCTGATGGATCATCAATCAAGGTCCGCGGTGTAGGTTCTATCAATAACACATCACCACTCATAATTATTGATGGAATGCCTGGAATTATGGATGCTGTGAATCCACAAGACATCGAGTCAATCTCTGTGCTTAGAGATGCCGCATCGGCAGCTATATATGGAGCACAAGGAGCACATGGAGTTATCTTGATTACAACAAAGAAAGGGAATAAAGATGGACGTGTAAATGTTAGGTACACTGGAAACTTTGCCTATAACAAGCCTACAAATTTGCTGAAAGCAGTAACTAACTATGGTGACTACATGGAGTTAATGAATGAGTCGCTAGTAAATATTGGACAAAAGCCAAACTTCAACCAAAGTACAATAGATGCATGGCGTGCTGCAGAAGCTAATCCTAACGGATTAAATGAGCATGGAGTTCCAAACTATATTGCATACCCAAATACCAATTGGCAGGATGCATTATTTGGTACACGATGGACACAACAGCACAACCTATCTGTGAATGGAGGTAATGATAAAACGAGTTATCTACTATCTACTGGTTACTTAAAAAACCCAGGTTTGGTAGAGAATACAGGAATTGAACAATATAATGTTCGTATCAACTTGCAATCCAAAGTTACATCATGGTTGACTGTAGGAACTCAGACTTACGCATCAACAAGGAATAAACAGATGGCAAACTTTGATAATGCTAATAACTTTTTGCGCCAAACTACTCCTGGTCTATATCCTATGTATGATGGTAAATATGGATATCCTGAAGCTCCAGAAGAGAGTGCCACAGCAAACAATATTTTATCATTTTTGAACAGACGTTCTGGAAAAGATAGACAGTCTAGATTTAATACAACCTTATTCTCTAAGGTTGAATTTATAAAAGGACTTGCATGGGACTTCAATTTCAACCACCAAAGGCGTTGGGATGATATTAGGAGCTGGGATGTACCATTAGTAACAAGTAAATTTAGTGACGGAACTATTACAGATCCAGGTACCACTCCAGATAATTTAGGAACTTCATTTAGTAATTATTCAAACTATTCATATACCATAGAGCACCTATTACGGTACAATACTACAATCAATAAAGATCATGACTTAGGGGCAATATTAGGATATAATGAGTATTACTACTATGAGCAAACCAATAGTGGATCTAAAAAAGGGTTGATTGACTCTAGTATCACAACTCCTGGTTCTGCCACCGAAATGCAAAGTATTGGAGGAGGATCTACCGATAGAGCTATGCGTTCATTTTTTGGACGTGTAAACTATGGCTATAAATCCAGATATTTGTTAGAAGCAAACTTTAGACGAGATGGAAGTTCTAGATTTGGACCAAACACAAAGTGGGGAAATTTTCCTGCAGCTTCTGCGGCTTGGAGAATTTCAGAAGAAGATTTCATGTCAAATACAAAATCGTATTTAGACAATCTTAAACTCCGTCTATCATGGGGTAAATTAGGATATACAGCTGAAATCGGAGACTATGAATCACAAGCAACCTACAATTCGGTAAATAATGCCTTTGGTAATATTCAAGCTCCAGGATTGGCTGTCACAGGCATTGCAAATAGCTCTCTAGCATGGGAATCTGCAACCACAACTAATATTGGTTTAGACATTGGAACACTTAGAAATAGACTAACAGCTGAAATAGATTTCTTTATCAAAAATACGAATGATATTTTATACAGACCTGATATCCCTCTTACAATGGGTAGCGTTACAGCTCCAAGAATGAATATTGCAAAGATGCGTAATACAGGAGTTGAGCTTTCTTTGAAATGGAATGATAGGATAGGAGAACTTGAGTATTACATAGGAGGAAACTTTACGTATATAAAAAATGAACTCACAGGCTATAAAGGAAAATACAATGCAGGCTGGGTGATAGACGAAAATGGCAATGAAGTATATAAGTCTAATCTAGGTGATGTTTCAACAGGTGGTGTTCAACGCATTGTAGAAGGCAAGCTTTTCAATGAGTATTATTTGCTTGATAGATATACAGGAAACCAAACTTACTTCAACGGAGATGGAACTGTAAATATCAATGGGGGACCTCGAGACGGAATCATCCGAACAGAAAAAGATATGGAATGGTTGAATGCAATGATAACTGCAGGCTATAAATTTGAACCAAACAAAACAGTAGGTAAAGATAAGATTTGGTATGGAGATATGATATTTGCAGATCATAATGGGGATGGCACTTATGGAAATGCAAATGATAATAGATTTCAGAAGGTAAATCATATTCCCAAATATAACTTTGGAATGCAACTAGGTGCTGCATGGAAAGGTATAGACTTCTCTATGAACTGGGCAGGACAAGCAGGTTTTGAATTGTATTGGGGATCAACATCAGGATACAATACTACTGCAACAAGAGTAGGGCTTGCAATACCTCAAGATATTGCAGATGATCATTACTTCTACAATCCTGAGAATCCTGATGATCCGCGTACAAATATTGATGCAAAATATCCTAGACTAACAAATGGCGAATCTGGCTCTCAAAATACTGTTGCGAGTTCTAACTATTTGTTCAATGGAAATTATTTAAAACTTAAAAATCTAACAATTGGATACACCATACCAAGCAAGTTTACTAGAAAGTATTTTGTAGAAAATCTTCGTTTCTACTTCTCTGGAGAAAATCTATGGACAATTACATCGTTCCCTGGTCAAGATCCAGAAATGGGTTCTTCTCCTAAATATACATCTGCTAAACAAATTTCATTTGGTGTTAATGCTACATTTTAATAAATAAGAATTATTATGAAACGAACAGTATATAATATAACAATAGGTTTAATACTCATTATCTTAGCAAGCTGCAGAGGTGACCTTCTGGATGTATCCCCTTGGGGGTCATTAGGTAGTGAGAACATGTGGCTTAATGAGAATCTGGCAGACAAAGGAGTAAATGGTATATATGCTCAACTAAAAAATGAATATATAGGAGCTCACTATTCATTTGACTCTTATGGTCCTTCTGCCGATGTTCGCGACGCCGATCATGCTCTATTACAAGATAAGGCAACTACTGGAAATGGTATGTTTTCTGGATACTGGCAAGCTAACTACACGATGATTCATAGAGCAAATGACGCAATAGCAAACCTGCATAAAGCAAACTTATCTTCAGAAAAATACAATCGTCTTATGGCAGAATCTAAGTTTTTGAGAGCGTTTGCCTATTATAAACTAAATATGGTGTACAAAGGTGTTCCCTTGTATCTTGTACCTATTGAGCTAGATGAATGTACACAAGGTGCTGAATCTGAAGAGAAAATATGGGAGGCAATCCTTAATGATTTAACAGATTGTATCAATGAGACAAACCTACCTTCTAAGTATAAAAAAGGAGATGCCAATTTTGGTCGAGTAACCAAATCAACTGCATATGCTCTGCGTGGGAAAGTGTATTTGTGGAAAAAAGAGTGGGCTAAGGCAGAAGCAGATTTTAAAGAAGTAGGTAAGGCTGGACATGCACTCTTTACAGGGGGCTACAAAGAGTTATTCAAAGAAGTGAACGAGCAAAGCGATGAGGCAATTTTTTCTATTCAATATCTAGGGCTTTCTGGATATGGAAATGAAATTAGCTTTAGATATGGAAGTAGAGTTACATATGGTTCATGTTGGAATACCTACCTACCTTCAACTGACTTCGTCGATACGTACGAAACTATTGAGGGTAAAAAATTCAACTGGAACGACTATATACCAGGATTTAATGAAATGAATGTCGATGCTCGTGCTGTATATTTCTATAGAGATGGGTTAACTCAAGCAGAATTAGACAAATTGGCTAAAGAACAAAAAGCTGATATTACAAAATACTTACCAAATGGTAACGAAGCTAGAATCTTGACAGCTTATAATAATAGGGATCCCCGTTTACAGCAAACAATCATCACTCCATACTCAAAATATATCGGAGTTTTGAATGGACAAGATCAGCTATTCACGCTCAGATGGCCATATAAAACTGATGTTGCAGAACCATTTGACCTGAGGACAGATACAAATAATAGATTCTACTACTTATTCAGAAAGTTTGTAGCAGAAGGAGCATCCGAAATTCCTAATAGAAGTTATTCTCCTATTGATTTCCCAATCATACGTTATGCTGACATTCTACTTGCCTTAGCTGAAGCCTTAAATGAGCAAGGCAAAACAGGAGAAGCTGTCACTTATGTAAATATGGTGAGAGCAAGAGCGGGTATAGCCTTGTTGGATAGTAATGCAGATACTCAGGTAACAGGACAAGCCAATCTTAGAACACGAATACAAAATGAAAAAAGATGGGAACTTGCTGGAGAAGGAACAGTCTTTTTTGATGAGTTGAGATGGAAAAGTCTTCAGGATAGCAAGGTTTTTAAAGGCTCTGGCTTAAAGCAAATGTGGGGAACAAAATCTTATAGCTACACATGGGCTGGAGAAAAAACCTATCATTGGCCTATACCTCGCAAAGAAGTTGAAATGAACTCTAATTTGACTCAAAATCCACTTTGGCAAGATTAAGTCATTCTTTATAAGAATATCCCTTACAAGACGTACCTTTTGTAAGGGATATTTCATTCTAACAAATCTGCATATTTGAGATTCGCTTTTATCCGATAAATTTAATCTTATTCAAAAGCAAAAGTATGATGAAAAAAGATATAGTTCTTATCAGATAGTTATGAAAATTAAATATGTATGTTTGTTAGAATGCTCTTTGTTTGCGCAAACAAAGAGTCATGTCTATGATGAAATGATCTAAATTCAAAACAAGTTAACATGAAAACACAATTTAAATTTTTACTGCTTTTGGCAATAATGCCACTTGCAGTAATGGGAGTAAACCCCGCAGAAAAAGAGAATGCAGATAGAGAATATTGGACAAAACTCTGCTACAAAATCTCTCAGCCTATATTAGAAAATATGAGTAAGGGAGAGCTCCAAAAACAAATGACCGTAATAGTTAGTCCTACATGGGATAATAGAGATGTCAAAGTAACCTATATGGAAGCATTTGGTCGCCTGATGGCAGGGATAACACCTTGGCTCAGTTTGCCAGATGATAATACCCAAGAGGGGAAACAGCGAAAACAGCTAAGAGAATGGGCACTGAAAAGTTATGCGAATGCTGTAGATCCTGAGAATGCAGATTACTTGGGGTGGGATTCCAAAAGTTCACAGACCTTGGTAGATGCAGCTTATATTGCGGTGAGCTTTATTAGAGCACCTGAATCTATTTGGAATGCTTTGCCAGATGTAACAAAAGAAAGATATATTCAAGAATTTAAGAAGCTAAGAAAAATACGTCCTGCTTATAACAACTGGCTGTTGTTCAGAGCTAGTATCGAAGCCTTTCTTCTATCTATAGGCGAGGAGGCAGATGGCTATGTATTGCGTACCTCGTTTCGCAAGCTCAATGAGTGGTATGTAGGTGATGGATTCTATAATGATGGTTCGCACTTTGCTCTCGATTATTACAATTCATTTGTTATACATCCAATGATGGTTGAAGGCTTAGAGGTGCTAGAGACCAAAGGTCAAGGAGAAGCACCAGGATTTAGTTTGGCTCTTAAAAGAATGCAACGTTTCAATAGCCATCTTGAGAGGCTGATTTCGCCAGAAGGAACTTTCCCTCCTATTGGACGTTCGATAACTTATCGTATGGGAGCTTTTCAAACCTTAGCACTTGCAGCATGGAAATATGAATTGCCAAAGGGTATGTCTGATGGACAAGTCCGTGGTGCTCTTACTTCGGTAATGAAAAATATGTTTAATAATGATAAAGTTTTTACTCCTGACAATTATTTGACACTAGGATTTGTAGGGCAGCAAGACTCTTTAGCTGATTATTATACTAATAATGGAAGTTTATATCTGACCTCTCTTGTTTTTCTACCTTTAGGTCTTCCTGCTAATGCAAACTTCTGGACGTCACCCGAAGAAGATTGGACTTCTAAAAAAGCATGGAGTGGCAAAGAATTTCCTAAAGATTATAATGTTTCGCTCAAAAGCGAATAAAAGGGATTTATCAACATGAAATTTGAAAAATAATCAATAATAGTTATACTTATGAATTACAAATTATTACTGGGCATTATATTTATATCTGCAACTACCATTTTCTTTTCTTGTACTGATAGAAAACAAGAATTTATCAAGAATAATATACAGTTTGCAAGCGACCAAACTAACTTGATGTTAAAACAGGTTGGAGAGCCAACAGGCAAGAACTATCCTAGAACTATAAATTCCAAAGGTGAGCTTCAAACTACAGGAATGTATGATTGGACACCTGGTTTTTTTCCTGGTACATTGTGGTACTTGTACGAATTGACAAATGAGGAGCATTGGAAAACCGAAGCGGAAAAATGGACTAACTCTCTTGAACCACTCAAAACCTTTACTGGTCATCATGATCTAGGTTTTATGATGTACTGTAGCTATGGAAATGCGAAAAGGTTGGCTCCAAAAGCAGAGTATGATAGTATCTTGATTACAAGTGCAGCATCGTTAGCTAGCAGATATTCTGAAAATACAAAAGCAATCAAGTCTTGGAACTATCGTACAGCTTGGAGTGATACACTCATCGAGTGGTTTTATCCTGTTATTATAGATAATATGATGAACCTAGAGTTATTGACTCAAGGTTCAAAATTAGCTAGAGATAATAAGTACAAGGATATTGCTGTTACACACGCCAATACGACTCTCAAATACCATTTTCGTGATGATTATAGTAGTTATCATGTGGTAGATTATGATACTATTTCGGGAGCAGTAAAGTTTCAAGGCACATGTCAAGGCTATGCTGACAATTCTACTTGGGCACGTGGTCAGGCATGGGCTATCTACGGATACAGTATGATGTATCGTGAAACGGGCATCAAAGAATACCTAAACGCTGCAGCTAATATGGCAGACTGGTATTTAGAACATTTGCCGAGCGACTTAATTCCTCTGTGGGATTTTAATGTTGGTCAAGAAGGTTATACCCCCCAAGGAAAATCGTATGCTGTGGAGTTTGCTGGAGAAACATTAAAGGATGTATCTGCAGCTGCTGTTACTTGTTCAGCTTTGTTTGAACTAGCAACGTTTTTGCCAGACAAACCTTATCGAGAAAAAGCTATTGAGATGCTTCACTCTTTGTCATCTCCTGAATATCGTGCAGAGTTGGGCGATAATAAATGCTTCATTCTTAAGCATAGCGTTGGAAGTATACCCCACAAAAATGAAATAGATGTGCCACTTACCTATGCTGACTATTACTATCTAGAGGCATTAGTGCGTTATAAAAATTTGAAATGAATATCGTTTTGCTCTCTTGATTTGTAACGATATTGTGCTTCAAAGAGAAGATGGAAGCTACCAAGTCTTATCATTGTTTAAGACTTGGTAACTCTTCTAATTTACTAAAACAGCTTACTAAGTTTAGAGGTTTTCCTTTTACAAAAGATATTCTACTTAACCGAACTAAAGTAGATATTTACTCTTTCGGTCTAAAATTCATATTCTTCACTACTGATTTGATTCCTCGAGATGGATTACCTTCTAATTCTGGTTGGTTCTCTTTTTCAGTTTCGGGTTGCTTTAACTTTTGTAATTCTGATAAATAGCGGGACTTTTCATCATCCGACAATGATGGAATTTCGTCTATCTGGTTAGATATATAATCTATCAAAGCCTCATTATTACAAACATTCAGATTGCATGACAAACCAACCTCCTTTATGGTTTCATTGAACTGCAACAGCATATTATCTACAGCTTGTTTATCAGCATTCCAATTCCCTTTCCTAACTGTTTCTAGCATTCTGGACAACATGGATTGATAAGCAAACAAGTTGCCATTTTCCTTAAATCGTTCCTTGATATTCAATTCGTACTTGTCATTTATGTATGTTTCATAAACTTGATTCCAATCATTGTCACTTACTGATTCGGGCATGGTGGCTTCCCATCCCCACAAATTGAAAATCATCTTATTGATAAAACGAGAACCTGCATACCCCTCGTTAATCATCTCATCTATCCATTTAGGATTTAAATATCTAGTTTTCAGCTCACGGCCTAAGAATTTGTCTAAAGTTTCCTGCATTGGTGCTTTCGGATCAATCAAATTTGTCAACATCACTGTAGGTGATTTTCCGTCCAATGTTCTCACAGCCAAACCCACTGCTCCTAAATACTGAAACATATCATCATTGTCGAGCAAGGCATACATATTAGAAGATCTGCTATGTAGGGCAACTTTAGTTCCTGAAAGTGTGTTCTTAAAAACATCTTTAGAGAAGTCCTTCGGAAGTTCTGAATGCTCATCCTCAACTTTTGTTCCCCAAAAACCTTGACCATATAAATATCCCATTCTATTGAAATATATTTCTGCAAGATCCATTTCATCATTCCACGTTCCAGAGGCTTCTACTGAGCCACTTATACCTGTGCCATACGATCCTGAGGGACTTGTAAACAAACGTACTGATGCAATTCTTTGGGCTAGAGAGTCATTAGCAACACCCATTTCTTTCAACTTTTCTTCAGATTCTAAAATGTGTTGTCTTACAAAATTGTCATCCTCGATAGCAGTTCTAGCTAATGAAACTGCCTTGTCGAGTAGTGCCATAAGTTCTGGAAAGATATCACGATAGAGTCCCGATGGAGTAAAGACAACATCTACACGTGGACGCTTCAACTCCTCTTTAGGAATAAGTTCTAAATCTACAACTTGATCTGAAGTATTATACACAGGTCTTACCCCAAGCAAATTTAATGCCTGCGCTTCCATTGTCCCCTCGTTGCGAATACATTCTACAGTCCAGAGATTAATCGTCACTTTAGAAGGGTATTCTCCTTCATTATCCAATTTATATTTTGAAATAAGCTCTTCTGCTAGTTTTTCTCCAAAGTTATATGTCGATTGTGAGGGTATCAATCTGGGATCGAATGCAAAGAAGTTCTTCCCTGTAGGCAATGAACTCGGATTGCGTATGGGATCATTTCCTGTGCCTGCTCTAATGTATTTCCCATCAAGAGCATTAACAAATGAATTGAGTTCTTCATTCCCTGATTTTTTGAGATTAGTAAGAACTTCTGCCCTAAAAGAATCTGCTTCATCACCCACCATATCGGTCTTCATAGACATTATAGCATCTGCTGTAGTTTCTATATACTTTTGCGAAGGCGATATCCCAAAGCTGTGCAACCCAAAGGGAGTTTGTTTCTCTTCTATTTCTTTGATATAATCATCTATTACGTCCAATGCTTGCTCCGTAATACTATCTAGACTCAAATCTTTCAATATACCTAATGAATCTATTTGGGCACACAAATCTCTATATAGTATTTGCGAAGCCATTGGGCTTTTACTCTTTTTGTCATGCAGTTGCGAGATGCCATTCTTTACTGCTCTCAGTTCTGGATTTAGTGTTGCTTTATCAAACGGGGGTGTCATATGATCAATAATTACAGCTTGTCCCCTACGTTTTGCTTGCAGCCCCTCGCCCACATTATCTACAATGTAAGGGTATATATTAGGGATATCCATGATTAATGCTTCAGGATAATCGTCTGGATTCAAGCCCGCCTCTTTTCCTGGCAGCCACTCATGTGTACCATGTGTGCCTATATGCGCCACTGCATCAGCTTCAAGTCCATATTTAAGATATAAATAATATGCCAGATATTGATGTGGTGGGGGCACTATAGGATCATGATACAAACTCTTCCCATTGTCTTCCCATCCTCTTGGAGGCTGTGGAGTTAGAACAATATTGCCATATTTTATCATTGGCAACACAAAGAAAGACTCTCCATATTTGTTAGTCCAAGTCATTAGTTTAGAGTCTTCGGGTTGTCCCCATTTATACTCCATCTCAGCACGTATTTTGGGAGACATCTTACTATACCATGTTCGGTATAAAGTAATAGGCACAAGCACAGGGTTACCAGTTTTGACTAGTTTTTCAACTTCGGCGGGTGCCCAAGAGCCAATATTTCTCCCAGCATCCATCACCTTGTTGAATATTGTTGTACTATCTATAGTAGCACTTCCGAGATTGTACCCCTCCGTTTCTAGTCTTCTTAGAATAGAAACCAAACTATTGGGTAATACATTGAGATAACTAGCTCCAATATTTTCTTTGCCAGGAGGGTAGCTATAATAAATCAAAGCTAGTTTTTTGTTTTCATTTGGCTTGGTTTGCAACTTGTGGATGTTTTTAATCCGTCCAAGAATAGTTTTTAATTGATAGTCAACAACAGCCTTAACCTTCACATTGTTGCTCACATCATCAAATACTACAGCAACTGAGGGGTTGATATAACCCGCCAATTCTGGCAAAGCAATTACATTAGAGCGGTTATATACTTCAATACCGAGTAGAGATTGTTCCCATTCTTTTTGATTGGTATCTAATATAATACCATTGATAACGGGTATTCCTAACTCTTCCAGCGTTGCACGTTCTTGTTCGGGACGGATGTTAAACCAACAGCCTAAACTCAATATTGCACTCATTTGAGGAATGGTATCGGAAGGAGTGAAAAACCTCTTCAATGCTTCGTCTTGCTGGCTACCCAATTGCTGAGATGTGAAAATGGGAAAAACGTTGAATCCCTCTTTTTCAATTGCAGCAATGAAAGTATCCATGTATAAATATTGTGACTTTGTGAGATCACTTCTCCCAACAACCAAACCTATCCAAGGTAAACTTTTATCAAAATCATTTCTCTCCGTTATAAAAGATGCTAAAGTAGCATGTAGCCTTTTATTTTTATGATTATAGATTCCAGAAAATGGAGTCAACTCTATATCCCCATAGTGAACATCAAGACCAAAATCTCTATTCAGTTTGTGGAGAACAATATTCATTATATTATTCACACCTCCATTTTTAAATGCTGCCATAGTCCACTCTTCAAATCTAACACCCCATTCTTGCAACTCTCCATCATACTCATGTGACATATTCAAGGCGTACACCTTCGCACCACGCTCCAAGGCTAATCTCAATTGGTTTTTAGCCTTAAATATATGCCCTGTATTGTGTAGGGTAATAAAAATCAAATCTGAGTTTTCGAAAAAATCAATATCACTATCATAATAGTTGGAATAAATAATCTCTTGAAAGCTACACTTCTCATCTACTGAAGGATAAGTTTCCTTCAATGATGTCATGCTACTAGTAATACTAGAACCAAAACCATCATCAACCAAAAAGCTAATCTTGATTTGTGATGTTGCCACTATGGAAAAACTTAGAAGAAAAAGAAGAATTACTAATTTATTTATTCTCATGATAATTAATATGATATGTTGAGCTTAGAACGAATGAAAGATTATCAATACTTTGTTTCTTATAGAACAGGTACTTTAGTCTAGTTTCCTCCAATAATAGGTTTCATAATCAGGAAGCAGCTCTGGATGAAAAATTCGGACTAAATCTTTTAAAATCACATCAGGTTTGTAAGCGCCAGTTTCCCAAAAATCATTTCCCCCTTGAGGTTTGACCCTCTTGTTGTTAAAGAAGATATTCCCAGAGCGAAAAGCAGCAAATTCTTTATAGTGCTCACTCATGGATCCAAATTCTTGTAATGTTGACACCATCCCTCCTTTTAGACTAATCCAGTAGGGGCTATTGCGATGAGTCTCATACACTTTCTCAAAACTACATGGCATAGATGTTCCCACACCTTCAATGGTCTCAGTCTTCACTTGTGCATCTTGGAGCATTGAGGGCACGTAGCTCTCGCTTCCTGGAACATACCAAGTGCCTTTTATATCTTGAGCCATAAGCACCTGCGGCGTATTCTTAGCTTGCTTTGCCAACTCCTTCGTATCATTATATCTCTCTGTTATGTCTGTAAATATAGAGTCAGCGATGTTATTTTTACAAAAGAGCATCCCCATCATTTTGAGCCACTCAGCACGAGATAGTAGATCTCCTTCTCGCCAATCATTATAAAACAAGGTATTGATTCCCAAAGCGTCTAGTTCGTATTCCTTAAGGTTTTTACTATGATCGTTTTTTATGACCACATTCGGCATCAAAGACGTAATGAGTTCTACATCTACATTCAATCCTTTCCCAACTTCTTTTATTTTTCCACTAGCTATCAGTTTATTAACCTCCTCATCCCAATAATGAGTTGTGTTAGTTGTTCCCAAAATTTTATCTCTACAGTCAAGTAGGGATAGAGCCCCCACATGAGTTGATGAAAGACATACAATAGAACGTATAGGCACTCTCACTATTGTTCCCTTTTGCTCTAGCTTTTCTGGTAGTTTGGTTTGCCAAAGTGCAAAGATGTAACTAGCAATGGTGTCGTTAGCAAAAGGATTAATGACATGAACTTCCTTATAATTAGGATAATTACTTACTCTAAGTTTTTTTGCAAACTTGACCTCAACCAAATGGTTGAAGTCAAGTGAGTCTAGTGTGTTTGCTGCCTCATTTCTTGCTTCCAGATTCTTGTTAAAAGAACAGGAGACTCCCAATAGGAGGAATAAAAATATGGGCAGTAAAATTCTATATAATTTCATTCTTTTATTTTAGATTAAAATGAAAGAGCAGCACGCAACTGAAAGTTACGTCCAGGCATATTGTAACCATCTTTCTCGGTATAATTCTCATCCAAAATATTATTTACCATTGCACCTACAGTAACTTTGCGAGTAATAGGAAATGAAGCATTAAAGTCAAAGACTAAAAATTGCGGATGTTCAATCAAGGATTTGCTAACTAAATCAGGTTGAGTTTCTTCTTGCAATTTTTTCAGGTCGGGGCGGAAGTTTGCGCCAATGTAGTTTTTTTCGATGCGATGTCCCATAAAACGTCCATTTAGACGAGCACTAAAACCTTTGTTGGATAGGAAGTCAAGACCGAAGTTTGCATTTTGTTTTCTTACTGACCATGTTTTATTCCACTCTCCATTGCTATAGTCTTCATAATCGAACATCCAGGTCAAATTTCCATACATCTTTAATGAAAACTTGCGTTCGAAGAGTGTTCCAAAATCATATGAAGCCATAACTTCCAATCCACTTTTCTTCGCCTTATCTGCATTATTGAATGTTTTGTATTTCTGTTTATCCTCATTAGTATAAAGTTCCTCTACAATAAAGTCTTTGTTCCATGTATAGAAATACGTCACATCAAGGTCTATTCCCAATTGAGGCTTATTGCATGTAATCCCTACGTCTATTGTCTTAGACTTTTCAGGTTTTAGGTCTTGATTTCCGACTGTTATAGTCCCATTGTACAAAAATTCTCCAGCTTTTTGATAAGCATCAGGCATACTAAATGCTGTACCAAAGCTAGAGTGCAAAGAAAGCCCCTCGATCATTTCGTACTTGAAGCCCACATTAGGGTTTACAATATTATAGCTCTCTTTCTTAGAATCATTGTCTAAGCCAGGAGTTTCCCTTAGTTTGAAATTGATATAATCATACCTTAAACCTAGAGAAACATTCAATTTCTCATCAAAAAATTGTAAGTTAGATTGTGCATATACTCCCCACGCAGAGTTACGATAGTTAGGTTTGTAAGCAGCTTTCATTACGTCTCGGTATGAAAACGAGGTCAATTTATTTACTTCGTTTTTACTATCTAGCCCAAATGCTAATTTATGATTTCCCAGTTTTATATTGTCATTCAAATTATACCCATAGGTCTTTAATTGACTATCAGTAGTAACATATGCCGTATCAGAATTAGTATTATAGGTCTCAGTACGTGATTCTGAATAATAAGGTGCAAACAAAATATTGTGAATGCCAGCACGTCCTTTCAGTTCTAGCTTAGAGTTATTGCGAGTTACGTCCTTTTTCTTAGTTCCATATGAAGCCCATACATTACCCCCTTGAGGCAAATCTTTGGCAGAAAATATTCTTTGTGTAAAATCAAGAGACCAATTTGGATTGAAATCATAGCCAACACGAACCTTCCCACTCAACCCATTATAAGTAGAACCTATCATACGCATACCATAAGTATCTTCGCCAACAATTGCTTTGTCTGTTTCAGACATATTAAGGATGTTGTGGTTCCCATTTTTGTAAGTACGTGACTGAGATGAATAGTCAAAACTAGCATCAAAAGATAAACCTCCTACAACTTTACCTCCTATATTGAAAGCTCCCTTAGATGATTGATAACTACCAATACTGGTTTTGATACTTCCTGTTAGTTTATCTTTATTCTTTTTTGTAACAATGTTTACAACTCCCCCCATGGCATCAGATCCATACATGGAAGAAAATGGTCCTTTCAGAAATTCGATTTGTTCTACATCTCCCAAAGACATGGTAGCCATATTAGTGGTTCCAGCAGGAACACCATCTAGCAATATAGTTGTATATTTTCCTTCGGTAGGTTTGAACCCTCTTATACTGAAATAGGAGTTATACCCGGGATATTCTATAACATCCACATTTACATAAGACTTAAGTAGATCCGTAAGATTGTTGATCCCTGAGGCTTCAATCTGGCGTGCATTGATTACTTCTATCTTGTTTGGAAGATCTTTTAGCAATGCCTCGGTTTTGCTAGCATAGATTGTTACTTCACTCAACTGTTGTCTCTCTTCTAAAGCACTAGTAGTGTCTTGAGCAAAAACACCGATGCTGATTACCGTCAGCATAAGAACGGAAATAAAGGCTTTCTTCATTATTCTATTTATAATTAAATTAAGTACATTATAATTTTCAGTTTAGAACTGATATCCAATATTCTTTATCTTGCAATAGCTTTAAAACATCCTCTAATCGACTATACGAATGCTCTAGTCCATCGATGGAAAGTAACCACATATCGTCAAAAACGTGTAGCTCAGCTAAATTTTCACCAACGTCAACATTCTCCATACCTATCCGTTCTAAGGCTCGTTCTGTCCAAAGGCGTTTAATTCCACTTCCTTTTATTTTGATTGGTCTTGTTCGGCCTTTAGTTGATTTAAAACTACCCGACTCCATATCGAACAATATATTTCTGCTATTAAACGTGCGGCCTATCATTCCACTCAAAGCAATATCTTCAGGGATACCACGCACCAAGTTTTTTTGAGAATCCATAAGCCATATTGTGTCAGACCACTGCATTGCCAAGTCTAGCTCATGCGTAGAAAGTAAAATAGCCTTACCTGTTTTCTTAGCTAAGTCATTTAGCATTCGCATCATTTCCACTCTATTAGGCAAATCTAAATGTGCAGTAGGCTCATCTAAGAGCATCAGTGGAGTATCTTGAGACAAAGCTCTAGCAATCAACACTCGTTGTTTTTCTCCATCGCTCAAACTAGAAAACATACGATTGCCCCACCCACTCAAAGAGCAAGCTTCGAGCGAATCGTTTACAATTTTCCAATCGGTAGTAGATAGTTTCCCTAGATATCCAATATGCGGATAACGACCATTGGAGACTATATCATAGACAGTCAGATTTGCAGACTCTATCTGATCTGTGAGCACAAAACTCAAATATTTAGCTCTTTCGCTCGATGACATTTCCACAACATTTTTATCATCGATGAAAATGCTTCCATCTATTACTTTTTGCAGCCCCCCTATACATCTCATCAAAGTAGATTTCCCACAACCATTTGCACCTATCAATGCAACCAACTCTCCATTTCTAATTTGAACTGTTATATCCTTGGATACTATTTTTACGTTTTTGCGTTCTTTATACCCTGTTGTAACATATTCGAGTTTTACAACAACTTTTTTATATGGCAACAAATTATTTATCATGCCTCCATCAATTGAAAATTGTTTTGCGAAGTTTTCGTCTCTTCAAAATAATGATAACCACGATAGGAGCACCCATTATAGAGGTTATAGCATTGATTGGTAATATTATTCCTTCCCCTGGCATATGGGTAATGATGTCACAGAATAGCATCAAACATACTCCGCAGAGCATAGTTCCTGGAATAAGAATACGATGATTGGTCGTACGAAACAGAATGCGAGTATAGTGTGGAACAGCAATTCCGATAAAACTAATGGGTCCTGTGAAAGCAACAAGACTTCCTGTTATAATACTAGTAAGGAGAACAATAATAAATCTAACTCTTCCTACATTTACACCTACACTAGACGCATAATTGTCGCCAAGCAACAATGAGTTTAGATACTTTGGCATGCAGAGGGTAATCATCAGCCCGAAAGAAACTACGGGCAATAGGTACTGAAGTTGATTCCATGTAGTTCCATTCAAGCTTCCAAAAGACCAAACTATGTAATTTTTAATAATCTCAGGATCACTAAAATATTGCATTATAGATACAATGGAACTTGCAACGAAGCCAAACATAACTCCAATAATTAGCACTGATACAATATCTTTGAGCCATGAAATGATAGACGAAATAAGACACAAAATAACAGATGCTCCAATAATTGCAGAAAGAATCATCCCCCAGTAACTAGACGATATATATGTTGGCAAAAAAGTAGGAAAGAGGGCTGATAGCATAACAAAAGATGCAACACCTAGGCTCGCTCCGCTACTTATACCTAAAATAGAGGTGTCAGCAAGTGGATTTCGGAAGAGGGTTTGCATCAGTAAACCGCAGGTAGAAATACCAGCACCTACAAAAACAGCAGTGATAGCCTTAGGTAAGCGAAAGTTAAGGATAATGTACTCCCATGACACATTGGAACTACTTCCCGAAAATATATCAATGACATCTGCAAAAGGTATTCTTATACTCCCTAACATGATATCTAATAGAAACAGTGTGACAGCACTTATAAAAAGGACTGTATAGATAACAATATTCATTAACCCATTAAGTGTTTATATCTCGTAAACAATTAACATGCTAGTAAAATGGCATATTGATGCAATTACACAACTATATAAAAGGAAATTTGCATTTCAATTCACTGATGCATAAACTTCATCAGAAAATGTAATTCTAATATCTATAGTACAGTTAATAGATTGAAAAAATTGCATACAAACCCTTTACCTCGAAGGTTTACCAACATATATGTTATTCGGCAGGTTTTCTGACTTTCCTTAGACCTTCCCAGTTATGTTTTTCACAACCAGTGGTGTAGTTACTTTACATCCTATACAATATAGAATGAGGATTACAGCAGCGAGTCTGTTCAGGATTTTCACCTGATTCCCTCTCATCACTCAAGAAATTGAGTGATTCACCAAAACTGACGCAAGGTACATAAAACTTCTTAAAAAGCGTTATTATATTAAAATATAATTTATTCCATAGAATAGATATATCCTTTACTTTTCAACAACCTTTGTCCAATGAATAAAAGAGAATATTTGAAGTGCAATAATTATAATAGAAGCTACAAGTTGTATGACTTCAAACTAAAGTTCACCATTAGTGCTTAAGTGTTTTGCATTTCAAACATAGTTAAATTGTTTCATGTTTTTCATTTTAAAAATCCTTATTTTTAATAAGAGAGGGCATTAAAACGAAAAATATTTAGTCTATTGTGTTTTGAGTAAATAATTTGTTTCTTTCATAAGTTAATCTCCTGTTTTTTAGTGAATTTTGCTTTATTCTTTGTCGTTCTTGTAATATTTTCTCTCCTCGCCATAAATACACATCTTCGGGGGCAGATTGTTGATAGACTCATGATAACGTTCTTTGTTATAACATTCTACGTATCCCAAAATAGCCTCATTTAGTTGCTCTGGCGAGTAATAATGTTGTAAATTAACTACCGACTTGATTGACCTGTGATACCTCTCAATCTTACCCTGAGTCTGTGGATGTGCTGATGCTCCATGAATCTGTTCTATATCGTATTTAGCAGTTAAAAAGCTCTTCAAATCTTGCGATATGTAACACGATCCATTGTCAGAGAGTAATTTGGGAGGAGACTTAGTCTTAACTCTTCACATCTTCTGTTTTCATACCTGCACATAGTTCACAGTAAACAATATAGCGACTATAATCATCCAAAATGGTGGACAAATAATACCATCCCCATCCTTTGATTTTAAAATAAGTAAAATCTGTTTGCCACATCTCATTGGGAAATTTAGTCTTAGTATGAAATTCATCTGACGCCATGATAAATTGATGGCAAGCAGGTTGAATGAGTCCTCTTTGCTTCAAAATGCGATAAACGCTTGACTCTGAGATACATCCCTGTTTCATCCACCATCTTCACTGCAAGCTCTCTAGATGACCTCTCAGAATGTTTTAAAGACATTTCTATAACTTCTGCTGATAATCTCAGTACTTCTTGTTATAAGCGCTTAATCCAGCAGATCCAAGCTTTTTTTCACGATATCGTAGCGGATAACAACATCAGCTAGAGACTCCTTGAGAAGACTATTCTCTTTGCGTAAGTTTTTGACTTCATCTGAGGTAGCCTCTCTGGTTTCATCGCCTGAGAGGCGGTTGACTAGCTGCTTGTAACATAAGTTTATAAGCTTTATTTAAGTTTTTCGCTTCCTTATCTCCGGTTAGTTTTACTATCTTATATCCAGAAGATGTTTGAATTCTTATTTGTGTTACATAGTTCTGACCTTCTAAAAAACTAAAATCACCAGAGTAGCTAATAAATACATAGGTACTTTCCCCTTCCTCACGATTTCTACTTAAACCGATTGATTCAAGTTTAGTTATTTTGCCATTATCTAATAAAAGATCAAGAGTACTACCCGAATAAACTATATATCCGTGACTTGGTACAATATTTTTTAGATGTAACAGAACAGGTTTACCAGATATAAATGAAAAATGAAAGTCTAATAGCTCCCCACTTGTCCAATAACGGGTGAAATTAGCCCATGAAGTTTCTATTTCCCTCTTTCCAGTAAAAGCATTTGTCTCGTTTTTGTCTATTTTGGGCTTATCTCTAAGCATAGTGCCACAGGATACTAACGATACTGCGCAAATTATAAAAAGGAACATTAATTGATGTTTTTTCATAAGCTTTAAATTATGATAATGCAAGATATGAAAAATAATTATATGGTTATTTTTTAGGATGAATAATATTTTGTATTTTGCTGGTCAGGTTGTTCTTTGTTCTTTTGTGCAAAAAGAGGTAAAGTGAGGAGGTTCCCTTATTTCTTAATCGTTACCTACTATAGGGTATGATGCTGGTAACTTTTTGTTATTCAGATGGTAGCGGTTTGAGATGTGCCTAGCTACATGGCAAGTAAGATTCTTATTTAATCCCAGTTGTACTCCTGTTTTCTTCAACACTTTATTTGTTACCTTATTACAATATATTCTAAAAACACGATTGCTATTAGAAGGGGGGGCTGGGATAAACATCTTTGCCTTCGTACTAAGTGGAATATTTACTAAATACCCTGTTTTATGCATTCGAAGGTGTATGGAATCGTTAACGATACTGTCCTTTGAAAACGTTTTTTAGATCAGAATATCTAAGCCCTGTGTAGCAGTTGATTAAAAGGACTCAAGCTCGAATAGGTAATGACTTAGAAACGAGCTAAGTTCTTAGCTCTGCTTAGTTTTTCCATTGTTTCAAATAACTCTAATTCAAAGATAAAATAAATTTACATCTTCCCATTAGCAAACATCTGAAAAAACTCATCTCTATATGCATTCCCGATAGCTATCTCATACTGCTTAATAAAGACATCATTATTATCAAAAGACTCAATGTGTTGCTTATTGACAATATAGGATTTGTTTATGCGAAAGAAAACATGAGAAGGTAATAGTTCGTAGATAGCTTTCATACTCATACGAGTAATAATCCTTTGGCTTTCCATCTGAATAATCACATAATCTTTCAGCCCTTCGATAAATAGAATATCATCCAGATTGACTTTGAAAAATTTTCTGTCCGATTTAACAAATATGTAGCCTTCTTCTATAGCCTCTACCCCTTTCTTTTCCTCATTTATCAGAAGAGAATGATATACAATAGCTTTATTTACGGCTTTTCGGAATTTTACTGAGTCTATCGGTTTTACCAAATAATCTATTGCATCTACTTCGTAACTATCTAAGGCATATTGAGAATAGGCTGTTGTAAAGATGATTAATGTCTGCTTGGGAATGGTATGAGCAAATTCAATCCCATTGATTCCAGGCATATTAATATCTAGGAAAACAAGATCTACAACTGTGTTATTCATATAATCAGATGCATCCTCCGCATTATTGAAGCTATTCAATAATACTAATTGTGATATTTCTTCTACTAACAATCTTATACCTTCACGGGCTATGGGCTCGTCATCAATAATAATACATCTCATAGTCTCAATTCTAGTTTTACAATATACTTTGTTTCTGTCTTTGTATGGTCTAATGAATAGTTGTGTTGAAATAACAAATCCAATCGGCGTTTAATATTTGTAAGTCCAATCCCCCCAACTTGTTTATTAGTCATTTTTGACGGGAGGGAGTTCTCACAAATGAAAATCAGATTATCCTTTGCTATATTAAACAAAATGTGTACATAGGAAGCATTCTGACTATCCTGACTATGCTTAACAGCATTCTCCACAAAAGCAATAAATAATAGAGGAACTATTTGAATATTGTCTATATTTCCGTTTTCTGATATGCTGTAAGTAAAATAATCTCTTCGAGTTTTTTCCAACTCTAAAAAATCATTTAAAAATAATATTTCTTCTTTCAAATACACTTTCTCATCTATATTGTCATTCATCAGGTAGCGAAGCATTTCCTCCAACTTTCCAATAATATGAACAGCTACATCTGGCTCTTTTTTTATCATTATATTGGCATTATTGAGCATATTAAATAAGAAGTGCGGGTTTATTTGATTCTCTAAAAGTTTCAATTCTTGTTGTAAGGTTACTGATTCAAGTTCTTCTGATTGTTTCATGTCCAAAATCCAGTTTTTAAACAATACGATGGTAGAAGTTCCAGCCAATAGCACAAAAAGGGCAAGAATAGATGATAGCAAATTTGTAATACCCTTAAATATAATGAAATAACCCGCGCCATCAGCTTCTACAAAAGCAGCCCCTCCCATAAGTGCAGAAATCAAAAAAGTGAGGAATAATAAAAATGCGATACCTAGCAAGGAAATAAAATGCCATCCCCATTCTCCTCTCAATAGTAACTTGGGTGTTAGGATGTAGATATTAAGATAACACCCACCTAAAACGACAACTGTAGAGAAAAACAATCCCCCATAATTGATCAAACTGAGTGTTACGCCCTGCTCCATTGCATGTCCAATATTTCCTGCTGAAATAGCCAGTATACACATCACTAAAATTAGATGTCTTACAATTCTAAAACTAGGAGAGATGAGTATCTGCACAATTATATTGTTGTAACTATCCTTCTGCATTTTTTATATCCGATTAAGTTTTAGAATAAGCTTAGTTACTTCTGTATTCAAGACAGGAGTTATAGTTAATTGGTAGGAGCTTTGATACAAGGTGTCAAGACGTTTTCTAACCTTCAAGAGTTCTTCTCGTAATGTATCATTAGCTATATTTGATGCTCTCAGTGTAATACAAACTATATCATTTGTAATTGCTAACTGTATATCAATGTGATATTGTTCAGTCCTATTATCAAAAGCATCAATAACATCTTGTATATAAGAAAGAAGTATTGATGGATAAATGAATATTCCATTTATATTTTCTCCGATTTCAATGCTATAATCGAATTTAGACGAATATAGTTTTTCTAATTCAAGAAAATTCCGCAAAAATGCAATTTCAGCGGTCAACAGCACTTCCGACCGATTACAATCATAGAGCTGATAACGGAGCAACTGTCCTAATTTCATTAACATCGTTGAAGCCTTATTGGGATCGCTCTTTACCAAATTTTTGCTTTTATTGAGTATTTTGAAAAAAGAAGATGGACTAATTTGTTCTTTGAATTGCTCTACCTGGGATGCCACTTGTTTTGTTTTCAACTCTTGGAGGTGTGAGTTAGACATAATCCATTCCCTCAAAAAGATAGGAATAATAATGCCAGAAATGCACAATATATATATAGCAAAATCAGCTATATTATCCAGCAATACTATTTTCGAGAAAAATTCATAATCAGCTTTATAATAACTATGAACAATATTAGGTGTTGTCATAAATAGAAAAGCACAAAAAACGATATAGATAATCAACTCTAAATATTTTCCTCTCAATAAATAATTTGATGCCAGTTTTGAAATTCCCAATAAAGTAATGATGTAAATCAGTATGGTGACTATTATAATCCAATATATACTGTTTCCCATTTGAGGTATAGACTCCATGTAACTGATAAGAGCCTCATTGATAGATATTATTGAGAAGAATAGCATCAGAGCAACATATCGCCATGCTCTGAATTGAGGGGATAATAGAAATTTATATATAAATGACTGTTGCTTCATGTTGTTGAAAACGAAACCTCTAAGATATATATTCTTCGATAAACGTTTATCAGAATTGGATTTTATAACTTACATTTGTTAGTATGGTACTCTCCCTATTAGGTTCTATAATATTCTTTTTGGTATTATATTCGTGCCCATAATACTCCTTATAGCCTGTTGCGTTCACTCCTTGAATCGCAAATTCATGGGATACTTTTTTCTTATTCATCTTATAACTTATTGAATAGTTGGCTAAAAACATTGGTGACAGCCGTTTCGAGAACGCTTTGGTTTCATCGTATTCAACTTTTTTATCAGGATTAGCCATTGTAGCTTCTTCGTCAACAGGTGAATAGCGTTCACCTCCCTGCAATGTGAGCTTGATATTTGCACTCAATACATTTTGTTTGCTACGACCAAGCATCCACTCTTTGCCAATCAACCCATTGATAATATAATTTCGATTGTATCTTGTGCTGTGCCATTTGCCATCTCCGCCACAATATTTAGAATCAAAAAGAGATGCTGTTACCATGTAATAGAGTCCCTTAGTCATATATTTTTCAAAGGTTATATCTACGCCGAAGTTCTCACCCTTTCCTTTATTTATAAGAGGATCTTCCACCCAAAAATCTCTGCGATTAAGCACAGAATAGGAACTATCTGCCATCACAGGTACATCGTATAAGAGTTGAACATATGGTTCTATCTTAAGGTGCATATCATCACTGATTTTATAATCATAGGTAAGCATCAAATGGTGCGATTTGGTAAATCCCAGTTTTTTATTTTCTGTCTTAGCCGTACCCTTTGTTTTCACAAAATAGACATCCATTTTCTCCATACGGCTATATAATCCGTAGGCTACGGAAAAGGCACTTTTGGATGACGACTGCCATCTGACAGAGGTACGAGGCTCTACTGTCCATTCATTATTCAATGTCATTGTTTGAGTATTTATCCCCACACTTAAATCCACCTTGTCGCTCAATCCTACAAGTGAAGAGTTATAAGCTGATATCAAATCGGTATTACCATCACCCTCAGAGATATTATTTAATGCAAATCCTTCGTAGGGTGCTAAATTAAAGTCCATCTTATAGAATAACTTAGTATAAGTAACCCCAGTCATATTGGTAAAACGTGAACTGAATTTCTTATTAAAGGACGTTTTCAATATCAGATTCGTATATTTGTTATTCGATGTCAGATAAGGTGTTGTATTATCGTCATAATCTCTCAAGTCCATAATTGCCTTTCCTTTCGAATAAGTAGTTGCAAACGTAGTTCTCCATTGAGCATTATTGCCAAAGAAGTAGCGATGAGTAATTCCCCCCGCTGCCATCGTCTGATCTGAATCTGAATAACCCCTATCTCCTTGATTTCCCCATTTATCTTTGTCTTTATCGGGTTTTTGTTCGTAACTATCTATCAGAGCAGTAGCCCATAGAGAGAAAATTCCTGCTTTCTTTGTCGGAAAGTTTAATTTGAAGTTCAAATCCTGATAGTCAATTTTTGAGCCCTCTTCTACTTCTCCACCGAGTTTCCCTAATAAAGAAGTCGTAGAATAGCGGTAATTGAAGATATAAGATGCATTGTACTTCTTACTCAAAGGTCCTTCCGAAGCAAAATCAATACCTAGTATTCCCGCTTGAAATGTATGCTCATATTTCTGATTATTGCCATTTCTCATTCTCATATCAAACACTCCTGATACTGCATTGCCATATTCAGCAGGAAATGCTCCTGTAAAGAAGTCAGAGTTGCCTAAAATATTACTGCTTAATGATGAAAGTACCCCACCTCCTAGCACAGAAATATCCGCAAAGTGATTCGGGTTAGGGATTTCCACATCTTCCAACCGCCATTGCAACAAGTGAGGGGCATTGCCATGTATAGAGATTCCGTTATTTCCCACACTTGGCGACACTCCCGCAAAAGAGCTTGCCAAACGTGCGGGGTCATCCATTCCTCCCGCATATCGTCTGGCTTCTTCAACACTTAGCAAACGAGCTCCTGAGAGAGCCATATTATTCAATGGTTGATCTTTTTGAGTTGTGTTGGTAACAACGATTTCATCTAGTTCATGAACATTCTCCTTTAGTTGTATTTCTAAAAATATCTCCTTAGCAGATGTTACCATTATCTCACGAAAGATAGCCGATTCATATCCCACAAGTGTAGCTTGTACATCATGTCGCCCAACAGATACATTTGTTAAAATAAATCTTCCGTTATCATCCGTTGTTGTCCCTATTGAAGATTTCAATAAACCTACAGTTACATAAGGAATAGGTTTGCCAGACGAGCGATCTATAATAACACCTCTTATATTTTGAGTTAATTGGCTCTGGCTAAAAGCATTTGTAGAAACCAACAAGCATAGGAGAAGGATTCCTGTTTTATTTTTCAGCATTCCCATAATTTTGTAAATTTTATCGAAAATACTACTCACTCCTTTGGTATTTGCCAATTCATTACTCAGTACTGTTTCTAATGCATCCAATACTTTCTTACAATCAGGAATATTTACACTTGATATTTCTGATACCCGATTTATAACATCTGTTTTATTCATATTTCTATTCTCAATTTTAATAATTTTCTAACCAAAAGTATAGGAATATTGAATTCCCTTTGAAAATTTGAGACCAAATAGAGTTTTTACAAGACAAAAGCTGTTTTTTGAGGGACTTTAGAATAAAATATTACTGACGAATTAATCGGTTTGTCGCAAAAGTATAGTGTTTTGTCTCATAAAAAAGAAACGCTCTTTGGAATTATTTAATTTTATCGCAAACTATTAACTACTATATCTAATGTCTAATTGGGAAATCACAGATAAACGGATCTATTAACTCTTGAAACATCCT
>JASLEN010000320.1 GCA_030151105.1 Dysgonomonas sp. | reverse complement strand
TTATTTTCTTTGCTCGAATTATGAAAATAGACTCCCTTAGTATCATCCATATAAGGGATAATATCTTCTATCTTGGGTCTTTTATATGCAGAAGCTACCCCTCGTGTACTACCAAATCGGACAGTAGGTACCGGCGCTTTTCCATCCGCATGTGAGTAAACTCCCCCATTAATATATACTTGTGTGGCTTTACTAGTCCAATACATCATCAATCGAGAGTACATCCAATCTGGTTCTTGTTGCGTTTTTTCTATATAGGGATTGATTCTATTAAGAATGCCACCGAATACATCTTTAGCCCATTGTTCTGATTTTATCTGGTTCTGCACAATCAATCTATTATCATCGTTTGTCATCAGACGCGGATGCCCCTGAGGTAGGTTTATGGGCAAAGGAATATTTTGACCATAAACGAAACTACTCATTAATAGAGTTATACAGATGTATATTTTCTTCATATCCATTGTCTTATTTAACTAAATCCCAATACACAACATAACGTTGATGATGAACATTGTGTATAGGTAGTAGTTTAATATTATCCTTGACAGTTTTGAATACAAGTTGATTTGCATCCACTCTTTCAATAGATTTTGCCAAATTCTTTCTATCCAATTGTAGTGCCGTTTGTAGATTTGTGGGCACTTTATAGTCGTAGGTATAATAATCATTGCGAATTGTAGGATTCGAAAATGGAGCTGGCGATTCCATACCTTCCGTGCCCATTGCCCCTGCTAAAACTAAAGGACCATACATGATAGCTGACTTGTCTGCATTATCATTTGCCTCAGCAAGGTGGAAGGACATAGGATAACGTACCTCAACCACATCACCATCATTCCATATTCTATCAAGTGTTACATAACTAGAAGGATTTTGTTTTATTTTTATCCGTTCCCCATTCACTTTTACTTCTACATCATTTGCCCAATAAGGGTAACGTAGGTATAGAGGTATCTTTGTCGCTTTCTGCACTGTTAAAGTCAACTTTACATCCTCACTATTAGGGAACTGAGTCTCTTGTCGTATTTTTACACCTTTGTCATTCCAATTCAATTCTGATGGTATGAATAAATTAATAAATATTCCCTTTCCATCATTGTAGTAGATAGCTTCACCATATTTAGCATGATTCTCGAAACCAGTACCTACACAACACCAAAAAGAATCGTTTGGAGTACTATACACTTTGTGCGCACCAGGAAGTAATGGAAGGAAATAAGCAACCATACCCGATTGTGGATCTTGCTGACCTAATATATGATTGTATAGTGCACGCTCATAATAATCAGCATAGTGAGGATTAGTGTCCCAACAAAACATGTGCCTAGTAAGTTTTAGCATATTGTTGCTATTGCATGTCTCCTGCGTATAGCCAGTCAGATTTTTAGATATACTATCTGTATGGATGAATTTCTCTTTATGGCTGTTTCCTCCTGTGCAGAATGTTTGGTGATCGTGAACCGTATTCCAAAAAAATGTAGCCAACTCTTTAGAACGCTCATGTGAATGCAACTCATAGTTTCTAGCTTCACCAAGTAGCTTAGGTATAAAGGTATTAGCATGCTTGAAATACATATCTGTATTTCCCTCGGCTAAAGGATCTAAAACTGCCGCATGATAAAAGAATTCAGCCAACTCCTTGTGCTTTGCATCACCCGTTATAGAGTAAAGATTATAAAAGGCTTCATTAACTCCTCCAAATTCATTGCGTAGCATCAATGTACGTTGTTCTTGGCTCAATGGCATCAATTTCTGATATGCCCATTCAGCAGCTTTAGTTACAATATTCAAGGCTCGCTCGTTGTCACAGTATAGGTATTGATCTAGTAAGCCTGCATATATTTTATGCAATGTGTACCATGGCGCCCACACACTCTGCCCTTTGATATTTCTGTTTATCAAATTTTCGGGATATGCACTGATGTATCCTTTGTGACCGTTCTGAATCAGAGTCTCTTGCACGTCCGCCAGACCTCTCACAATACTGTCTGCTTTTACTTTATAACGATTGTCACTCGTAGATGCATAAAGATAAGCAAGTCCAGACATAATATGTCCTGTCGTATGTCCTCGCAGATCACTATCCAATGATTCCCAACCTCCTAGTTTCTTTACAGATTCGTATCCTCCTTCAAGACCCGCAAAAGTTCCAGCTGTGTTACGGAAACTTTGCAACAGACTGTTTACCCTAATAGATAGAATCCACTTGGATTCGCGTTCCATATTTTCCTTGAATGGTGAGTCTAAGAGTCTAACGTCCTTAAGGTCGAAGCTGTATGCTTTGACTGGCGCAGACAAAAGCTGCTTTATCTTTCCTGCATGTTGCCCTGGGTATATTGATTGCCCTAGCAGCGATGTTGCAATTAATGATATAGATATTAGTATAATTATTTTTTTCATCTGTACTTACTTTACATTATTTACTGAAACTTATACCTTCAACATGTTCTCCTATAAAAATACGAGCGAGATCACCTGTCTTGTAAAATCCTGGTTTCCCTGGCATATCATCCGAAATCACTTGTCCATTGATGTTTAAGTTTTCAAAATGGATGTTTTTGATTTTTCGGTCTTCGTTGTATCCTATTATCATAGATACTTCGGCATTGTCGCCCGTGTAACTGATATTCTTGAACAGAACATTTTCTATTCCTATTCCTGGAGCTGCACAATATTTCTTATTATAGAATATCCGAAGGTTTAGCAGTTGTCCTTTTCTGAAGTTTTCGATACGGATATCTTCAAACGTGACATCTCTTACCGTATTGTTATCTCCAGCATTAATTGCCAAACAGCCTTGATAATCGATCTGAGATTCGCGATGGTCTAAAATGTCAATGTTTTTATAATTCAAGTTTTCTAACACTTCTGGTTTATCCGCATTGCCGTGTATTCCAATAAATATTGGATGTGCAACATCTGCCCATAGAGTCGAATTTTGCATTGTTATGTTCTTGCATGCTCCCTCATAGCCCAATCGAGTTCCATAAACTGTTGTACAATCATCAGAGTTGCGACAAAATACGCCATCATGGAATACATTGTTACTTGCAAAGACATTCATACCATCTCCCCAACTATAGTAGCTAATGCTTTTTACATTTCGGATAGTCACACTATCCGAACCTCCAGTAGAACATTGAGTTGCAAATATACCTTCTACTAATACGTTTTTAGAATTAGATATCTTGATGCCATGTTTCACTGTATGACATATCATACCACGTCCTAGTATCTTCACATTTTGGGCATTGTCTACAAGTAATCTACCTTTTAGTATAGCACCTCCAGCAAGATATACTGTTTTATTTGATGGAATTTTAAGCCCCTCTTCTTCTATTTCATGTACACCAGCACCAAAATAAATGAGATTGGGATCATTCTGATTTACAACATATTCATCTATTGGATTAGCAAAAAGATGAAGATTGTGAAATATATCACCATTTACCTCTATTGATAGATTTCTGGGACGATCTAGAATAAAGCTTATTGTATTGCCCTCTATTTGGTGCTTTATATCGTAAGAGAGTGGACGAATTCGAGCCGTTGTAATAGGTTCTTTATTGTATACGATACGAACTTCTACTTTTCCTTGAAAATCGAAGGAAGCCATGGAAGCTTCTTCCATATTGCGAATCAACCCCTTAGCAGCTTGCACTTTGACTAGGTAAGATGGTACTTGTTGCCAATCTTTATCTGCTTGGCATACACTTACTGTGAAATCACCATTAAGCATTGCTCCCTTAGGAGCAGGATATGTTACTAGCTGATAGGTAGCGCTGATAGGTAGCATGACAATTGTTAGTACAATTGTTAACATCAATCTAGTTAGTATTGTCTTTTGCATACTTACCTAATTTACAAGATTTGATTTTTATTGTACTGCTTATATTTCTTTACATCCTCCTTGCTAGCTGGTAAAAAATGAATAGCATTTCCCCCACTAGGTTGCAGTTTGAATTTCAAAACGGATTTATCCGTTACTAGCAAGCGAGTCACTTTTACTTTAGTCTTTGTATCTGCCTTATCATCATCTGTATAGATATGAGCTATATACTTTCTGTTAGCATCTAGAAATGTCAGAGGAGTTACAATATTTTGGGATTCATTGTTTCCTAAAGTACCTAAAAACCATTCTTCTTGGCTTCGACGAGCAATAGTCACAAACTCACCTATTTCCCCATCTATAATTTTAGTATCATCCCAAACTGTTTTTACATTGTCGAAGAACTCTATTTCAGGTTCATGCTGATATGCAGTTGGTTGGTCATACCAATATAGGAACTGTAGCGGACTATAGTAAACAGCTGCCATAGCAAGCTGATGCGCATGCGTGGTCTTGATACGTTTATCATAGTAGCAAATTGTATAATCTGCTGCACCTGCAATGAAACGAGTGAATGGTAAGATGGTATTGTGAGTGGCATCTGGAAACTCTTCGTTTCCTGCAATACCTTCTTGTGTTAGTAGATTAGGATAAGTACGACTGAAACCAGTAGGACGATACTCGTCATGAATGTCTACTAATATTTCATACTCTGCACATTTGCGCACAGCATCGTGTAACCATGTAGTCCATCGTTGATTCCCGATTTGTACAAAGCCAAATTTGATTCCTTTTATTCCCCATTTTTTATACAAAGGAAGAATCTCATCCAACTGTTGTAGTAGGGCTCGTTGATTAACATATACCCAGACTCCTATCCCTTTAGAAGCCGCATAATCAACTAGTGCTGGGATATCAAGATCTCTT
>JASLEN010000289.1 GCA_030151105.1 Dysgonomonas sp. | reverse complement strand
CCCCGATCTTAAAGAATTTATTGTTGACGAAAATATTGAGCTCAAGATAACAATTGTAGCTACAGTAAAATAAGTAAATGACTAAGTGTTTAAAAAAAGAAAGGTCACATCTCATTGAGGTGTGACCTTTTTGTATAGAATGAATTTCTATGATTAGAAATTCCATTTTTTAGGCTCAAAGTATGCTTGTGGATGGATACAAGCAGGACAAGTTTTAGGAGCTTTTTTAGCGTTGATAACATATCCACAGTTGCGGCATTGCCAATCGATAGCTTCTTCTCTAGAGAATACTGTATCAGTTTCTACTCTGTGTAGAAGTGCTTTGTAGCGCTCTTCGTGCATTTTTTCAACAGCTGCAATCATTTTGTACATTACAGCTATTTCTTTGAAACCTTCGCTTTCTGCTATTTCAGCAAATTTAGGATAGTCAATAGCCCACTCTTCGTGCTCACCTGCTGCGGCAGCAATCAGATTTTCTGCTGTAGTACCTACCTTCCCTGCAGGATACATTGCAGTAATTTCTACCATTCCACCTTCAAGGAATGAGAACATACGTTTTGCGTGTTCTTTTTCTTGATCTGCTGTTTCTAGAAAGATAGCAGCAATTTGCTCAAATCCTTCTTTTCTAGCTTGACTAGCAAACATTGTGTAACGCATTCTAGCTTGAGACTCTCCTGCAAATGAGGTAAGCAAGCATTTTTCGGTTTCTGTTCCTTTTATACTTTTACTCATAACTTTTGATAAATAGTTTTATTATTAATTTCCTTTCTATCCAAATTTACTATTTTTTGGTGGGTTTATAAATCTATTTTCAGTCGAGAATCTAAATTTATAATGCTTCTAAATAAGAAATCAAAATATGACAAAATAAATAAGAGGAACTATCTCGTAATGAGATCAGTTCCTCTTTAGGATATTTTTAGTGCGTATGAGTATTATTCTACTCCTCCACCAAGTGATCTGTATAGATTAACGCTACATTGCAATTGTTCAAGCTTGTCAGACACTTGTCCAAGTTGACCTTGAAGCAAACTTTGTTGTGCATTAAGAACCTCTACGTACGATTTGATTTCGTCTGCTCTCAAGAGTTTCTCTGTATAATCTAATGCTACAGTAAGTGATTTTACTTGTAGGTCTCTCGATTTATTTTTGCTCAATGATCTCTCATATTGATACAATACGTTTGAAACTTCAGCGCCTGCACCGACTACTGCTTGTTCGAAATTAACTAATGCAATTTCTTGTTCAGCTTTAGCTATTTTCAAGTTACCCATCAATTGTCCTTTTGCAAATAGTGGTTGAGTGATATTCCCTACCAAGTTTGCAATCAGATTTTGTGGTTTGAAGAATTGAGATAAACTATTTGCTCCCCAACCAATCATTCCACTGCTTAGCGAAATAGAAGGATAGAAACTTGCTTGAGCTACATTAGTGAACTCGAAAGCGGCTCTGAAATTATACTCAGCCATTCTCACATCTGGTCTTTTTGCTAACATCTGCGCTGGAACCCCAAATGCAAGTTGAAGTGGAACAGCTTGTGCCTCTAGTTTGTTACGCATAATCTGTCCTGGTTTTCTTCCTAGTACAGTTGACATAGAGTTTTCTAGTTCTCTGATTGCATATTCCAAATCTGGTATTGTGATTTCAGTGCTATACAAAAGTGCCTTACTTTGTTCTACAGCCGCAGCATTTAGCAGACCTGCATCCATCATGGCTTGCATAGTTTTTGTACTTTCTTTCAAAATACCTGTCATCTCTTGTGTTACTCTTAGTTGCTCATCAAGCGCCATTAATGAATAATACATGGTAGAGATATTGGCTACAAGAGAAGTCTGAATTAGATTCTTAGCCTCTAATGATGACCAATATTGTGCTCTTTTTCCTCTATGTTGACGATTGATTTTGCCCCATACATCAAGTTCCCAACTAGCAGCTACTCCTAACGAATATTTGGTAGTGGAGTATCCAAGATTATCTCTCACGCCATTTTGCATGCTATATCTACTATGATCTACTCCGCCTACTAGAGCAAAGTCTGGAAAGTACGCAGCTTTTGCCATCGACAGTTGAGCCTCAGCTTGCTTGATACGTTCTGTTGCCACACGTAGATCAAAGTTGTGTTCAAGTCCTTCATGAATAAGTGCTTGTAGCAAAGGATCTTGAAAATACTCTTTCCATGATAGTGAAGCTATAGTTGTTGTATCGGTAGATACTTCATCTCTAAATAGTTGTGCACTATCTACATCTGGAGATTTATATTTGTTGGCAAACTGACATGAGGATAGTCCTATTGAGAGCGCTGCTCCCAATAGAATTGTTCCTTTTATGTGTTTTATATTAATCATATTTTTATAAATTCTCTGATTGGTTAGTAATTGTATTCTCTGTCTTGAATTTTGGTCCACTAATTTTCTCTTGTATTGCTTGGAATACAATATAGAGGGTAGGAATTACTAGAATTCCAATGAATGTACCAATTATCATACCACCCACAGTAGAAATACCTAATGACTTGTTACCTACAGCACCAGCACCAGTTGCAAATACAAGAGGTGAAACTCCTGCAATGAATGCAAACGATGTCATCAGAATAGGACGAAGACGAGCCACAGCTCCATTTACAGCAGCTTCTACAATACTCATTCCTTGCTCACGACGCTGGATAGCGTACTCCACAATCAGAATGGCATTCTTAGCAAGTAGTCCAATCAACATCACCATCGATATCTGGACATATATATTATCCATAATACCCTGCTTCAGTCCAAACGCCATAATTGCTATATATACTCCCGAAAGTCCTACAGGAAGTGACAGCAATACGGCAAATGGTATTAGGTAGCTTTCATATAGTGCAGAAAGTAGTAGATATATAAATATCAAACAAATAGCGAATATTATGGTTGTTTGATCACTACCTGATGCACCCTCTCGAGATAATGATGCAACTTAAACTCAAAGCGAGAATTGAGCGAACGAACATGAAATTCAACCTTAACAATTATTCGTATTGGAATATAAAAAACCGAATAAGTATTACAGAAATCAGGTGTACACAGCATCCGAGCGACTCGCTTCGGTGACGATTAACCCACTTTCGAGATGATTTTATCTGCGTCTTCTGGATCAACTTCTGTCGCCAAATTGA
>JASLEN010000074.1 GCA_030151105.1 Dysgonomonas sp. | reverse complement strand
AATTATGAACAAATCAATTATGGCATTAGCTATAGGTGCTACTATGGTAGCATGTGGTTCGGACAAAGCCAAAGAGGATAATGCTCCACTTATTGGTAAGTCTGAAATAAAGGTAGAAAAAGGAGTTATGACTCCCGAAGTGCTTCATAGTTTTGGACGTGTTACTGATATTCAAGTTTCTCCCGATCAAGCTAAAATTTTATACGGAGTAACCTATGTAAGCATAGACCAAAATAAAACAAACAGAGAACTTTTCACGATGAATGTGGATGGTTCAGACAAAAAACAGATTACATCTACACCAAAATCTGAAAATAGTGCTATCTGGATGAAAGATGGTAGTCGAATTGCTTTCTTAAGTTTAGAGAGTGGTTCTTCACAAATTTGGATGATGAATGCTGATGGAACAAATAGAGTTCAGATCAGTGATATTGACGGAGATATTCAAGGATTTAACTTCTCTCCTGATGAAACAAAAGTGCTATATATTAAAAATATAGCCTACAACGAAAGCATCGAGAAAAAACACGATGATCTTCCTAAAGCAACTGGAAGAGTTGTAACTGACTTAATGTATAAACATTGGGATTCATGGATAGAAGAAATACCTCATACATTTCTAGCCGATTTTAATGGCAAAGGGTTGAGTAATAGTGTGGATCTAATTGAAGGACAACCTTATGAGCTTCCGATACTTCCATTTGGGGGAATAGACCAACTATCATGGAGTCCTGATGGCAAGACAATTGCATATTCATGTAAAAAGAAAACAGGCAAATCTTACGCTGAATCCACTGATTCTGACATCTACCTATACGATATTGCAAGCAAGACTAGCAAAAACATCACAGAGAGTATGATGGGCTACGACACCACTCCTCTTTATTCTCCTGATGGAACAAAATTAGCTTGGTTTAGTATGGAGCGTGATGGATATGAGGCTGATAAGAACAGACTTTTCGTTATGGATGTAGCTTCTGGAGCTAAAACATATATTACAGAAAATTTCGATTACAACGCTGATTTCATTACTTGGGGCAAAGACAATAGCTCTATGTATATGGTTTCGTGTGTAGAAGCCAAAACACATTTATTCTCTGTGAATCTTGAAAACAAAGAGATTAAAGCAATTACAAAAGGCGATTACGATTATGAATTCTGCGCTCCTGCTGGAGACAAATTGATTGCAATGCGACATTCATTATCTAAGCCAAATGAAATCTACTCTGTAGATAAAACAAATGGTGAAGCTACTGAGTTGAGCTTTGAGAACAAAGATATTCTCGAACAATTGACTATGGGCAAAGTAGAAGAGAGATGGATAACAACTACCGACAATAAGAAAATGTTGACTTGGGTAGTATATCCACCAAACTTCGATCCTACGAAAAAATATCCAACACTGCTTTATTGTCAAGGAGGTCCACAAAGTACAGTAAGTCAATTCTGGTCATACCGTTGGAACTTGCAAATGATGGCAGCTAATGATTATATCATTGTTGCACCTAATAGACGAGGTCTTCCTAGCTTTGGACAAGAATGGTTGGAGCAAATAAGCAAGGACTATGGAGGTCAAAATATGAAAGACTACCTAGCAGCTATTGATGAATTGGCAAAAGAACCATTTGTAGATAAAGACAGATTAGGTTGTACAGGGGCTAGTTATGGTGGATTCTCAACATTCTGGTTGGCTGGAAACCACAACAAGCGCTTCAAAGCATTCTTTGCTCATGCAGGTATTTTCAATCTTGAAGCTCAATATCTTGAAACAGAAGAAATGTTCTTTGCCAACTGGGATATGGGTGGCGCATATTGGGATAAAAACAATGCCGCAGCTCAAAAAACGTATGCTACATCTCCTCATCGAAAAGTGGCAGAATGGGATACTCCGATCATGATTTCTCATGGAGAATTGGATTATCGCATCCTTGCTTCACAAGGAATGGCAGCGTTTAATGCGGCAAAATTAAGAGGTATCCCTACTCGACTTTTGATTTATCCTGACGAAAATCACTGGATCGCTCAACCTCAAAATGGTATCCTATTTCAACGTGAGTTTTTCCGATGGTTTGATGAACATTTAAAGAAATAAGATTCAATTCTTATAATTCACTAAAATAGAAAAGCAAGCATCCCGCTTAGGATACTTGCTTTTTTTATTCTTCTAATCTTATTTAAAGGTATTGTTTAAGCAATAAAATTGCCTTCTCTTGCTCTTCTTCCGACAAGGAGGCATATCCCACTCTAAGTCCATTTGTTGTCGAATGCATCGAGTATTTTGAAGGATGAACTATTTTTAATCTCTCTTGTGAAATATCCTGCATTAATTCCTCAATATTCTTTTCTTCCTTAAACTGTAACCAAATTGCAAGTCCACCATCAGGCTTATTATAAGTCACTTCTTCTTTCAGGTGAGTATCTAACAAGTTAGTAAAGTTATCGCATCTCAATTTATATTGACCCAAAACTCGTTTCTTGTGTCGTTTGATAACTCCAACCTCTATTAATTCTTGAATCGCTTGCTCCATGATACTATCGCCTTGAATATCTATAATTTGCCGTAAAGATGATATTTTATCGACCAACTCGGCATTTGCGACCAAATACCCAACTCTAATAGATGGAGCTATTAACTTGCTGAACGTACCAATATAAATACAATTAATTGCCCCATCCAAGGCAGATATTGGCATCATGGGGCGTTGTCCAAAATGAAATTCACTATCATAATCATCCTCGATGATAGTAAAATTATACTGTTGAGATAACTCTAACAATCTAAATCTTCGCTCAAGGCTCAGAGTAACGGTTGTTGGATATTGGCGATGAGGAGTTACATATATAGCTTTTACTTTATGAGATCTCACAAACTCTTCCACCGCATCTACATTCACCCCATAACTATCTACAGATATAGGAATAAGAGTCGCTCCAGCATGTTCAAAGGCATTCCAAGCAGGTTTAAAACCAGGAGATTCCACCAAAACTAAATCTCCATTTTTGATGAGGGAATGAGCAATAAGAAACAATGCCATTTGGCTACCTCGAGTAATGCAGACTTGAGAAGAGTGAACTTCCATTCTTCTCCCCCAATTTAGCATACGAGCAATACTCTCCCTAAACTCTAAACTACCCTGTTTATCGTCTAAATTCATCAATTGCCATTTTGCTTTACGGCTAAATAGTTGCCTATAAGCTCTTGCCAATTCTGTAATTGGAGCCAGACGAGTGTCAGGTAATCCATCGTCCAAAATAACAGGAGATAAAAAAGGTTTAGCTACCTCATCATTAGCCCTAGAACTAATAATCATTTTTTTTCCTCTAGATTGCAAATCTGAAACAAAAATCCCTCGCCTCTCCTCACTATAGAGCCAACCTTCTAGCTGTAAAATTTCTAAGGCTTTAACAACTGTATTTCTATTTACTTTTAGCTGTGTAGCTAACTGTCTTGAACTTGGAATCGGATCATTTGCTGGTAATATTTTCTTATTTATCAAACCTATAAATAGATCTGCAATTTGTAAATAAATAGCCTTATTGGACTTTTTATCTATCTCAATTTCCAGCAACCATGGTCTTTGCATCTGGACTATAAATCTGGCAATTAATAACTCAACTTAATAGTCCACAAAATACATAAATTATTGCAATTTGAATATAAAAAAGGCAGAACATATTTTCATGCTCTGCCTTTCATCTAAATTAGATTTAGTTGTCTTATTTTGCTCTTGCGACCTTATACATCGGATTGACTCCAAATGAATGAAAACTCATATTGGTTTCTTTTAAGCATGATGGACACAAACAACTCTCATAGGTATCCTTCACATATTCTCTTACCTCCGATTTAATAGCTGTTTTACGGCATTGGCATAGTTCAGTACGATCTTCTCTACAAGCAAAATCTACAGAACAACGTGGGCATATTTTTCTCATAATCTCTAGTGTTTTTTAGTTATATAAAAATGTCAGTTTTGCAACTGTTGTCAAAGTCATATACACTAGATGATTCTTTGCAGGATAGATACTAAAAGTCGTAATTTAACTATCTTGAATGTTAACTAATTTCTCTAATTAACACCTCATCGACTAAGTCTCTATTCCTCGAAAGACATCATCTAATTTTTCCATTGGCAGGTCTTCTGACTTACTCTAGTTTTGTACGCCTTCCCTTCTTCTTACTAAAGAAAGTGGCAAAGGTATTTTGCACAAAACCTATTGTAGAGCTTACAGCAGCGGGTCTGTCTAGGATTTTCACCTAATTCCCTTTTCATTACTTGTTCGAAGTATGCGAACTTGCAACACCAATAGTATATTAAAACTGTTATTATCTAGAACATCAAATGATAGATAATAGTTCGACAAAGGTAAAAATAAAAAAGGAGCATTACGCTCCTTTTATTATTTTAATTCTAAACCATATTTTTGTCCTTTGTCTATTGCTTTAACTCCATCCTTCATCCACACTGGCATCGGATCGTCTTTCAGATAATGATCGAAGAACTGTTGAAGTCTAATCGTGAGATCATTCATATTTCTACGTTCTTTCAGATTGTGAGCCTCATTGTTGTACTGCAACATCCATACAGGTTTCTGCAATCTACGCAATGCCATAAAGTATTCGATTCCTTGATACCAAGGCACAGCCTCATCCTGATCGTTATGCATTATAAGCAATGGAGTCTCCACTTTGTCAGCCTTGAAAATTGGAGAATTTTCGACATAAAGTTCTGGCGCTTCCCAGATAGTAGCCCCTATACGAGACTGCCCTTGTTCATATTGATACTGACGGCTATTGCCCGTTCCCCATCTGATACCTCCGTAGGCACTAAACATATTAGAAACAGGGGCTCCTGAACCAGCAGCTTTGAACATATTAGTGCGAGTAACTAAATAAGCTACTTGATAACCTCCCCAACTTTGTCCTTGAATTGCCATATTATCTTTGTCGACCCATGAATTTTTTGCTAACATTTCAGCTCCAGAAACAATAGAATTATATGCGCTCTCTCCTGGATGCCCATCAGTGTATTGAATATCTGGCGTAAATACAATATAACCTCTACTGCAATAGAATGGAATATTGATGATTGAACGACTTGGTATAGGTGCTGCTGCATTATACAATCCATCAGATAGTTGCTCGTAGAAATAAATCATTACTGGATATTTCTTTGCTGGATCAAAATCTTCTGGTTTGTACACTACACCTTGTGTCTCTTTATTGTCAAAAGTTGTCCACGAAATAAGTTCTGCTGTTCCCCAATTATACTCTCTCTGCTGAGGGTTGATATCTGAAAGTTTGCTTTCTTGCTTCCAGTTATTCAATGTGGTATATAAATCTATTGATGTATTGAAATTACCTTTACAATAAAGATATACATTCTTATTTTTTGCCTTAGTTGGACTGTAGAATCGGAACTTATCCATAACTAGCGAGCCGATTTTATTTTTGCTGATCTGATAAAATCCATTCTCTTTAGACACATTATTGAAAGCTGACAATAGTATATCTTCTTTATTTTTAATAAATTGGATCTCTTTATCAGTTTTTATATAACGAAGGGTAATTTTATTCTTTCTCCCCTCTCCTTTTGTCAAATTTTCAGGTTTGCTTTCTCCCGAAGGATCTAACTTCCAAATATCATAAGCATCATATACAAGTATCGAAGCATCATCTTGCAGCCATGCAGCCACACCATACGGACCAGGGATACTTGGAGTATCATGTTTTTCATCCCAGAAGTTTATATCCAATCCTTCTGTCATACATATTTCCTTATCTGTTGATAAGTTATAAGCATAGTATCGTCTATCTTCCATATCATACCATGTCAGATAGTTTCCTTTGGGTGAAAAATTATGAACTCCATTCAAACTGGTCTTTATTTTCCTATTTGTACCTTCTTCAAGGTCAAATACCCATACATCTTTTGCTGTGCGAGCCAATACATCCCACTGAGTTTCGAGCACATAAGGTAGATTAGAAATTCCCAAAGCGTAGCGACCATTATTTTCATCACTGATACTTACATAAGGAATCTCCTCTGTCCCCAATTGGTGGAACTTATTAGACACCAGATCAACATAGGCAAGATAAGATTGTGATTTTTTCTTATTCAGATTAGCCAACTCCTGAGGCGGTGTCTCTGGTGTATTCCAGTGCCAGATATCTAATTGGGCTCTCTCAAAGTCAGGTACTATTGTATCTTTAGGTTGTAGTATCTCTGCTGTACCAAGTAGCAATCTCTTTTCATTTTTACTAAAAATTGGTTTATAGTTTTCGCTTACTGTCCAATTCTTTGGCATAGCCGAAGTTTGTTGGCTAACAACTAACAATACAGAATCAGCCGTATTATCAAAATGATAAAGACCATATTCCTTAATTTCCTTTTTCAAGCTATCAGCCGTTGCAAGAAAAGCAATGTGCTTTCCACTATCGGAGATAGACAATTGCTTATAGTTAGTTTTTCCCTCCGATATTATTCTCTTATTTGAAATAGTAGAAGTAGTCATACTCCTTGATATTAATTCTTTATAACTAAGTTTTTCTACTGGAAGATTAACTAAAGAGAACACTACAATTTGAGATTTTGATAATGAGTCTTCTTTACTCCTTGTAGGCATTATATTAGCAGCCAAAACAAGTCCATTTTTACTATACTGATAGTCAATCACATTCTTAGTACTATCTTCTGAGCCCAATGAAAGATTTCTAAGTACCAAAGTATAAGGTTTAGATTCTTTCTTATCTTTTATTTTCAAAGTATCATCAACTCTGTAAGCTAAGTAATTAGAGAAATCTTCGCCCAGCTTATAATCTTTTACATTGGGAATCATTGTCCTATTGAAATCTGCAAGATTGATAATCAACAATGAATCTTTTGGCATTTTTTCATCACTCACTTTCTTAATCTTTGCTTGACGAGTATCTGCATACGAAGCCTTTATCTGTGCTACTATCTGCTTTTGGTCAGGCGTTATACTATACTTGTAAGCTCTAGGAATTATCAATTCTCTTTTACTTTGTAGTTCACGAATCAAGAGATAACTATCGCCCTCCTGTTCATTGACTAATGTTGCTCCATACTTCCCATCATCAGACACGGAAATAGATGACAAACTCTTCCACGAATCATAAACACTATGATCCAAAGGCTTTTTTTGTGCTACCATCCACGAAGAAGCTAGTAGCGCCGTTGCTAAGACTACGAGTCTTTGGCATTTCTTCATAATCATACTAAAATTATTATCTGGTTTTAGATTTAACTTATTGTCACAAAAGTACAAAATAAAAAGCAGCTAGTCTCATCTGACCAACTGCTTCTCGATTCTTTATTCTTCAAATGAATAAATTAATGATTCGTTCCATTCATTATTTTCTCCATCGCTTTTCGTTCTGCCTCTTTTGCTTCTTTTTCGAGACGAGCTTTTTCAGTAGCTTCTTTTTCAGCATCATCTTCTGTACGAGCAAATACACTAGACGCTTTGTTTTCTTTTTTAATGCTTGCTCTATGGTCGCTAGGTTGATAGATTATCTTTCCATTTTTGAAAACCGTAGTTTGCTCCAATGTACCATCCTCTAAATATCTTTTGTGCGTACCATCCTCTTTGTCATTTTTATACTCTAAATCCCATCTCACGGTTCCATCAGGGTAGTACCATATCCATTTGCCATGCTTCTTGTCATCTTTATACATTGCCTCATCCGTAAAAACTCCTTCTTGAGTATATGTTTTAGAAATACCATTCTTCTTTCCATTCACATATATAGACTCTATATTCAGTTGTCCATTTTCGAAATAGAGCTTTTCGTATCCATCTTTTTTTCCTCTCAGGTATTCACCCTCTTCGTAGAGCTTACCATCCTCATCATAGAGTTTACTCAAACCATCTAGCTTATCCTCTTTGTAATATCTCTCGTCTCTAAGTATATTATTCTCTCTAAATACACGTTTCAGACCATCTAGTTTACCTTCTTTGTAATCTGCCTCTTCTACCTTTTGACCATCTTCTCTAAACAACTCTCTATGACCCCTATTTTTTCGGCAGTAATTTTTACATTAGAAAAAAGTCCATGTTTCCAATAACGATTAATAGCATTGGTTATTTGTGAACCAGGAACTTCAATGGTTTGCCCTACTGTAAGTCCTGATAAACTGATTAGC
>JASLEN010000187.1 GCA_030151105.1 Dysgonomonas sp. | reverse complement strand
GAATACAAAAAAAAGGTTCTATCTTTGCACACGCAATTGCAGTTGGTACCTTAGCTCAGTTGGTAGAGCAATGGACTGAAAATCCATGTGTCCCTGGTTCGATTCCTGGAGGTACCACTTTTTAAGAAAGAAAAACAATGTAAAGTCCTGAATTTCAATGAAGTTCGGGACTTTTTCTTTTCCTAGAATAGGTAAAATAAGGGGGATTAATGCAATCTACACGTCCTTATTCAAGGGATGATAGAAAAAGGCTTAAAATGTCCCACAAAACACTACCACTTCGTTGTTTTACAATGCTTTGCGCTATTTTACATGAGTGAGTCCTTGGTTCGATTTCCTAACTTTGTTTCATTAAAAAATCAATCGTTATGGAAAGGAAAAGACTCAGTATCTTGTTCTTTATCAAGAGAAGTAAATTGCTTAAAAATGGTGAAGCACCCATCCGTGTGCGTATTACCTACGACAAAATCTATGTCGAAATTCAACTCAAAAGAAGTATTCCAGTAGCCAGCTGGTCGCAAGACAAAGAGAAATCCATTGGCAAGGATGCCAACTCTAAAGAACTCAACCATTATATTGATGGTTTGAGGGTCAAATTTTATCAAATCTATCAAGACTTGGAGCTAGAGGGCAAACTTATATCGGCTCGTGCTATCGTCAATCGTTATCAAGGGAAGGATGAAAGTCAAAAAACCTTGTATAGTGTTTTTAAAGAGCACAATGATAATTGCCGCAAATTGATAGACATTGATTATGCTGATATTACTGTCAGGCGATATGATAATTGTCTGAAGTATCTTATGGAGGTTGTAAAGGAGGCTTACAATGAAAATGATATTCTACTTAGAGAAGTCAATGGAGAGTTAATACGTAAGTTTGAAATGCACTTGAAAGTTGAGAAGAAGTGTGCGCAGAATACTGTCATCCGTTATATGAAATGTTTGAAGAAAGTAATGAATCTAGCTTTGGCAAATGATTGGATAAGCAAAAGTCCATTTGTGGGTATCCGTTTTCAAGAGGTTGAGGTGCACAAAGAGTTTCTCACTCAAGTTGAGCTAAATACACTTTATAAGAAAGAATTTGCAATTGAACGATTAGAATTGGTTAGAGATGTGTTTCTGTTCCAGTGTTATACAGGATTAGCTTTCATCGATGTTTATAATCTGAGATCGGAACATATTTCGGAAGACAATGATGGAAATCTTTGGATAATGAAACCCCGTGAAAAAACAAAAAATATGTGCAATATCCCCTTGCTCAAAATTCCTTTGCAGATTTTAGACAAATATGCAGAGCATCCATATTGTTTAGATAAGGGTGTTTTATTACCTGTTCTCAGTAATCAAAAGATGAATTCTTATCTGAAGGAAATTGCCGATTTGTGCAAGATAAAGAAGCACTTGACCACACATACAGCCCGACATTCGTTTGCTTCGGTTGTGGCTTTAGCCAACAATGTTTCGCTACCCAATGTGGCGAAAATGCTAGGACACTCTTCTACTCGAATGACTCAACATTATGCAAAAGTTTTAGACCAAAGTATCTTGCGAGAAATGAAGGGTGTTGATAAAAGGCTGAAGGCATGATTCCATTAGCTAGATGAAGGCATGTATTCATATTTAGAATTAAGAACAATGGTAGAAACCAGTTTAGAAATACAACCAATATCTTCTTAGATGTATTAAACATGGAGTACAAAGATATTATTGTTTTTCGTGTATGTGTTATTTAGGAATATTTTTTTCTTTTCAACTGATAAACACCCTACTTAAATAGAGAATAATACAAGCAAGGTTTTACCAAAGAATACGCTTTTGAAAAAAGGAAGATTCTTTGAGTAAACCTGAAAGGCTTGACCTTGATGAATTATTCTCTTACTTATATCTTAGTGTTCAGATGAGATGAAAAACAAATGATTTGCCAAATACTTCTTAAATTTGAAAAGAATCCATAATCATATGAGTAGAATACTAGTCAGTTTGCAAATCGTTGAATTATATTTAAATTGTAGTAGTGCCAAAATCGTGGATTGGCTACCTACAAATATATCTAAATGCTGTTCTACAAAAGGATTGACTTATATTTTGAGTTCCTCCAAGGAAATCTATTCACTTTGATAAATAGCTTAAAAATATTCACATACAAAATCATGACTTCGGAATGATTTTCTCCCCTGAAAGGGGCAAGGGTTTTGAGCTGCTAGAATTTATTTCTAGCTGCTCAAAACATACCTTGCTATGTTCTGACGAACATTAAAATCCATACTATAATGGATTGCTAGATAATTCTATCTAGATTCTTTTTTACTGCCAAAATGCATTAATTCAGACATGAGAGAATTAATTAACACTATCATGATTTAATTACTTAATGTTTGAATAATAGAATTAACACACTAATGCATTCATTACTTAATATATTACAGATAACATACATTCATTAAGTCATGAGTGAATGTTCCCATGAATACATGAACTCATTAATTCATTCACTCGAATAATTATCTTGGAAATCTTGTTGAAAGAAGGTGAGTCTAGTCTTTAAACATAATAACGCAATGCACACATCCTGCTTTTAGATGTGTGCATTGCGTTATTATGAGAATTTTCTTATATTACATTAAAAAAATATGACTCTACATGAAGCGATGATAATTGTTTTAAAAGAAAACATGCGGGGAATGACAGGTTCTGAAATCTCAGATATTATTTTCAGTAAGAGGCTGTATTTACAAAAGAATGGAAACAAGGCTCCTAGAAGTCAGATTGAACTGAGAGCTAAAAACTATCCTCAATATTTTTCAATTCAATCTTCAACTCCCAAGATTATTTCACTGATTGAAGATTGATTTTACCTTCGATAATGATCTTCTAGCAACTTTTCGATATCTGATTCTCGATAAATAATCTTACCTGGCAATTGCACGTAGCCTATCAATTTATTGTCTCTATAGTCTTGTAAAGTACGTTTTGAAATGTGCAATTTCTCGCAAACTTCATCTCCTGTTAAATAGCGTTCACCACCCAACATGGGACGATAGTTAGCAACTATCTGCTCTACACTTTCCAAGATATTATCAAGAGAGGAAAATAGAACATTTGTAGTGTTGGAATCCTTTGTTATTAAATCCATAAAAAATTATTTAGTTTTGTTTTTGATGAATTCCTCTACATCCGAAGCTTTGTAGTATAGTTTGTTATTCACTTGTGAGTATGGCAATCTGCCAGTATCTCGATAAGTTTGCATAGTGCGAGATGATACATTGAGCAAACGGCACACATCAGAATTATCCAACCACTTTTCTTTGCTCTTTTTGTATGGAGTACAGAGGGCTTCCATACGCTGAGCAAATTTTTCAAATTTCATTCTCCACAATTCAAAAGTACGAGCTTCAATTGTTACTATTTTCATATTTGTTTAGTATAATTATTTCTACATTTTCTACTTGTGGATAAATGTATGTATAAGATTAACAGCTTGTACACCTTTATTTTTAACTGTCTGCTATTGTCTCTTAATGTCTGCTATTAAATCTATTGGCACTATGAAAGTATGTAGTAAGTAATGAATTCACTAATGTGTGCGTATAATAATATCATGAATTAATTAATTCATGTATTCATAGATTCGTGAAACTATGTTGTTATCAAAAATTAGGAAGTATGTATGTTAAGAGTGTGATGTTGGAGTGTTGTTGCAATGTGATATTGTAATTCGTGAGTATTGTTATAGTACTTTGGTTGAGATAACGCCTTTGACTAAAAATAAACGTTTAATTGTTGATTTATCCATAAGAACTTCATCATAATCAATTTTGTTTTGTGGCACTAGTCTGATTTTAGAGTTATCATTTTCTACAGCTCTCAAATATTTAATGGTTGTGTATTGATCTGTTACTACCATATACATTTCTCCTGGTAAAACAGAGTTTAAGTGTATTTCTTTCAAAGTTACTATTGAACCTGATGGTATCTCAGGTGCCATTGAACTCCCAAAAAATAGCGCTGCAAAATCGCAATTAATCATCCCAGGTACATCAATGTAATATAATGGCTTTAGTGAATTGGTCTTGTCTTCATTAGCCGAAACAATAGAAGTTGATATTACATTATAAAAAGGTATCCTGTAG
>JASLEN010000186.1 GCA_030151105.1 Dysgonomonas sp. | reverse complement strand
CAGCCCATGCGAGTCATAGACTTAGAACTATCAGCGCTAAAGCTGTTGCGAGCCTCACTTATCATTTCAGTAATGAATTGAAGACTTTGTTGTTGATTCAATTTTGTTTCCATACTATTTATAAAATTAATAGGTTTATATTATAAACTAAAAAGAGATAAAAAAAGTCATTGCGCAACATGACTTCACAAATATAAATAAGTTTATAATATAAACCATAAAATTATTCTTAGAAATTAGAATTTAACATTCTTCTATCATAATCAAGAATTAAAAGATAGAGACAAATTACAAATAGAAGTATAATAACCAACAAATTACAACTAACACAGATACTCCAACCATCAAATTTAGGCAACCGTTGCTTCCTGGAATCTGCTTCCCTTTACCCCACTCTTCTGATAAACCTCGTACTTCGGCATAACTTTGCTTTCTTCCAATCAAACGAAAGAAAAGATACCGAATAGCAGCACCAAGACCACCTATCAATCCCCAAAGAATAATTTCTATAAAAATAGCTCCGAGTAGTTCCAACAGAATAATTATTAACAGACTACCTCTTCATGCTCTTGAGTAAGCAAGCCGCATTCATTTCCACATTGCCCATCTCCACAGTATAGTCGAGGGCACGTTTTACAAATTGCATAGCCTCCGACACAGCCGTAATAATATCTCGCCCCGTGGCAAGTTGAGAGGCAGTGAAGGCAGTAAATAAATCGCCCGTACCTGTTGTGTCCAAATCTATACGTTTGACTGCAATACGCTTGCAGTTAGTTCCTTTCACGATGAGGGTTTCAATTTCATCGTCGGCAGTATCCTCAAGACGACAACTAGTGATAAGCACAATCTTGTCTTTCAGAATTTTGTGCGCTCCAATAGCTTTCAAGATTTCACTCTCTGAGCGAGCCTTTTGCCCTACTATATATTCAAACTCGAAGTGGTTTGGAGTGAGCACATCGCATAGCGGAAGCAGATTATCTATCATAGTATGAGCCAATTGCTCGTCAATATACAAGCCTTCGTCGTCTCCCATCACAGGATCGCAGATATACATTTTGTCCGAAAAGTCAGCCTTTATTTTCTGAATATAATTTGCAGCCGAAAGCACAACTTCCTCATCCCCAATATATCCAGTAATGATATTGATTACACTATCCATCAATTGCAAATTGTCTATACCTGCACACAAATCGTCGAAAAGAGCCTTATCAACTTTCATCCCATGGATAGGCTGATGCCCCGTATGAGCCGACAGATATACGGTGGGAAATGCTATAACGTCCAGCCCATGCAATTGTATTGCCAACTCAGCAATGTTGCTGCCCACGTATCCATAAACCAGTTTGCTTTGTATTGATAGTATTTTATCCTTCATCTTTCTCTAAAATGTGTATGTATCTTTTTAGTCACAAAAATAAATTGCGACTCGCAAGTTAAGTCCTTTTTATGGAAAAATAGAATCTAAGCCTCCATAAAGTAATGGAAGATAAACGAAAGCGTAAAAATGTCTTATTTAGAATCGTGTGATGCAGCAAAACAAAATGACTATTCCTTTGCTTGTGCATCTAAAAACCTCAACTTCTAATACGTGCTGATGTATAATACAGGATTCCGACAAGGGCTGCGAGAAAGGCAAAGTCAAAAGAGGCATTGCTCATAGTAGTTGTTCCCAATTGGCAGGCAACATAGCCATTGATAAATCCTACAAACCAAAATATGGCATAGAAAGTGAGCAGAGATATTGCTATTTTGAAGATCAAGAAAAAGACTTTCTTGTTTCTAGTATTATTCATTTTTTAAGGTATTAGATTAACGTTTTAAAGATACTAAACTTTTTCAAAAAACAAATAAACTTTGCACTTTCTCTACTCTATTTTTGCAGGCTTTTTCTTAGGCAGCAACTTCATCATCCAATTATAGACAAAGGCTGTACTCATCGCCATTACACCCACTACCGCAAGATGCATAAGTAGGAAACAAAACAGTTCCCAAGTTGGCACGCCTTCTCTCAGAAAGAATTTATAAATCCGAGTACGAGGTATTGCATTCAGTATGAATATAAACATACTTATTTGCCCAATATATACAAAGATATTTTCGAGCGTTGCGTACTTCTTCAAGCCGTTCTTTAGATAGTGAAAAATAGTGAGTAAGATAATAAGCATACTCATAAAACTAAGTGGAAAGAAGAGTTTGAAAAAACAAGATAACACAAACACAATAATAGCACCAATGAGCAACTTGCCATTGATTCTGAATTGTGTATAGGTAGCTACTCCAATACCAAAAATGAATTCGGGAAGATGCCCTAATATATTGGCAAACATCGGAAATTTATACATGGCTGCAACTTTGAACAAGCCATAGATAAGAATATAGGACAAAAGGATTAAAAACAAGACACCCTTTTCCTTATATCTATCAATCAAACACTTGAGCAAAGGAAAAGTAAGATAGAGCTGCGCAGCCAAACACATATACCACCAAGGACCAATGAACGCAAAAAGTGATTCAGAACTAAATGTGCTTGTCATCTTGAAGAAAAAAACAGTAAGAAAACGGAATTGATCCAGAGACTTTATGTCAGGACTCTGAACCGAATACCATACAAGCCCTATAAGTATCAACAGATATAAGAGAGCTATTTTCTTCAAAAAATATTTAGGATATTCCTTCAAACTCTTATTTGAAAAGGACTTAGCCAGACCATATCCTGTAC
>JASLEN010000171.1 GCA_030151105.1 Dysgonomonas sp. | reverse complement strand
TGTATTTGCAGGAGAATATGCTTGCCACGACCATGCTTCGGGCAAGGAGAACAATTTCTTGTCTGCATTATGTGAAGCTGCTTTCATGACAGGATTGGAACGAAATGCAGACATTGTGCATATGTGCACCTATGCTCCCCTATTTGCACATGTGGATGCCTGGCAATGGAAACCCGACATGATTTGGTTCGACAATCTCTCCGTCGTTAAAACTCCTAACTACTATGTGCAACAACTATATGCAAAAAATGCAGGAACAAATGTTTTAAGTCTTACTTGGGATAAGAAACACATTACTGGACAAGAAGGATTGTATGCATCAGCTGTCTATGACAAAGAGGAAAAGTACTATATTATAAAGATTGTAAATACATCTCAAGAAGATAGAGACATACAGTTAAATATTAATGGATTAAACAAAAACAAGTCTTTATCTATGGGTGAATGTATAGCTATTCAAAATATGAATCCATCTGCAGTAAATACATTAGAAAATAAAGATGCAGTGGTTCCCCAAAAAACGAATGCTACATTAAGTGGAAATACTGTGAAGATAAGTTCGCAAAAAAACTCCTTTGGTGTATATAAAATCACAGAATAATAATATTTCAGTCTGGAACTATCTAGCTGGCTCCAGACTTTAGATATTGAAACATAGTAACACTAGATATAATACATTGATGAATAAATATTAACTAAGAAATCTAATATTATTGATTTAATTGTTAAATTATACAATATATTTGTATCCCATAAGATAAACGTAAAAAGCACACTTATATGTGCTAGCTAGAATTAATATAAATTTTACCTAATGACTCCTTCATTTTATAAAGAACAGTCTAGATTTTATGTAGCAGTGGACTGTATAATCCTTGGATTCAAGGATGCTAAAATATATCTCTTGATATCTAAACGGAAATTTGAACCTCTCAAAGGCAAAGATTCGCTAATGGGTGGTTTTCTTCAGCCTGATGAAAGTTTGTCTGAAACTGTATCACGTGTAGTGCACGAATATACTGATATTGAAGATGTATATTTGGAGCAAGTGGGAATATATGGAGATGTGAGTAGAGATGAGGGAGAGAGGGTTATTTCAGTTGCCTATTATGCATTAATAGATCTTGAATTGTTCAATGACGAACTATGCAAAAAACATAACGCATACTGGATAGAATTGGACAAAGTTGAAAATCTTGTCTTCGACCACAATAGAATGCTGGATGACACCATCACTATACTGCGAAAAAAGGCAGCATCACAACCCTTAGGCTTTAACTTGCTCCCCGAAAAATTCACCCTACCCCAGTTGCAGATGCTCTACGAAGCAATCTATAATACGACGTTAGACAAGCGTAATTTTAGAAAGAAAATACTAGAAATGGATATCTTAGAAAAACAAGAAGACAAAGATATGTCGAGCTCTAGAAAAGGTGCTTTCTATTATAAATTCAATAAAGAGAAGTATGATAAGCTACTCAACAAAGGTTATTATTTTTCTTTGTAATAGACTAAACAACAGAGGAAAGAGAGAGATGAGCGATTGTTCATCTCTCTTTTTTTGTATAAAATTTGGAAACATGTTTTACAACACTACCATATAAGTGTACATGTTGACACTTATTAGTAATATTGCATAAGTGTAACTAAAACACTTATCTGTAATATAAATTAAGTATTATGAAAATCAGCCTATATTCAATTCTTCTATGCACATTGATATCGTGCAACACTTCAATCAAAAACGAACCATCTTTATTCAATGCGAAAGACTTTGAAACAAAGATTGCAGAAAAACAAGTATCGCTCTATACTCTACACTCTGGCAATGGTCTATCTATGCAGGTAACCAACTATGGAGGGCGAATAGTATCACTATGGGTTCCCGATAGGAATGGCAACTATGAAGATGTTGTTTTTGGATTCGAAAGCATCGACAAATATATCAATCATCAAGGAGAGAAATATCTAGGACCTGTAATTGGGCGATATGCCAATCGCATAGCAAATGCTGAGTTTGAATTAGATGGTATCAAATATCAACTCCCTGCCAATGACAACAATAATACGTTGCATGGAGGGTCAAATGGCTTTGAGAGTCAAGTGTGGCATGTTGACAAGGTGGCAAACAATCAAATTCAGATGTCATACATATCGGCTGATGGAGAAGAAGGGTTTCCAGGTACTGTGAAAACAGAAATGATATATAAACTGAGTGAAGACAATGAACTAATCATAAAATACAGGGCTACAACTGATAAGCCTACACATATCAATCTCACCAATCACTCACAATTCAACCTAAAGGGTGCAGGCAATGGAGATATACTAGATCACATACTCACTATCAATGCGAGCCATATCACTCCTGTAGATAGCGGACTGATTCCTACGGGAGAGATAGCATCTGTAGAGGGAACTCCTTTCGACTTCAGAATACCAATGCTTATTGGTGCACGCATAAATGAAGATAATGATCAGCTAAACAAAGGAAAAGGATATGATCACAATTGGGTGATAGATAAAACGGAGGATAACAAGGTGGAACTCGTAGCCACGGTATATGAGCCGCAAAGCGGGCGAACAATGGAGGTGCTAACAGACCAGCCTGGTGTACAAATCTATACAGGAAATTTCTTTACTGGAAAGGTGATGGGAAAATATAACAAACCATTGTTAAAGCGTGGAGCCATTGCGTTGGAGGTTCAGAAGTTTCCAAACACACCTAATCAGCCCAACTTTCCAACCACTCGTATCAATCCTGGAGAGGTATATACTCAAACATGTATCTATAAGTTTTCTGTAAATAAATAAACGAAACAGCATGTTAGAAGAATTAAAAGAAGAAGTTTTTAGAGCAAATATAGAGTTAGTAAAACATGGACTTGTCATCTTTACTTGGGGGAACGTGAGCGCCATTTGTCGTTCACAAGGATTAGTTGTCATTAAACCCTCAGGAGTATCATACGACACCATGACTGCCAACGATATGGTTGTAATAAACCTAGATGGAAAGATTGTGGATGGAAAGCTGAAACCATCATCTGATACTCCAACTCATCTTGCTCTTTACAAAACATTTCCAGATATTGGAGGAATAGTACACACCCACTCTACTTATGCTACTGCATGGGCACAAGCTGGACAAGACATACCAAATATTGGAACTACTCATTCTGATTATTTTAAAGAAGCAATCCCCTGCACTCGCTCTATGACTGAAGACGAAATAATGGGAAATCAGTATGAGTTGGAAACAGGAAATGTAATCATAGAAACCTTCTCACATATCAACCCCAATCATACTCCAGGAGTAATAGTAAACAATCATGGTCCATTTACGTGGGGCAAAGATGCTTTCGATGCTATTCATAATTCTGTAGTACTAGAACAGATAGCTAAAATGGCAGCTATATCAGTGAAGATCAACCCAATGTCGAGCATGAATAAACACTTGATAGATAAGCATTTCGAGAGGAAGCATGGAGAGAATAGCTATTATGGACAAAAGTAATTTACTTAAAATATAAACAATAACAACTTTAAAGATTAATATCATGACTTATAAAGATTTAGAAATCTGGTTTGTAACAGGTGCTCAACTATTATATGGTGGAGATGCAGTAGTAG
>JASLEN010000167.1 GCA_030151105.1 Dysgonomonas sp. | reverse complement strand
AAGGACAGAGAACATTGGCAAGAGTAATTTTACTAACGGATTTTGGAGAAGAGTATTCTAACAACCTTCTTGAGGGAATTGTACAATATTCGCGAGAGACAAGACCATGGGCACTTTGCAAAATGCCTTTGTCTTATCGTGATGTGCATGGAATAGAAGGGGTCATCCGTTGGGCAAAGGAGTGGAAAGCCGATGTGGTTATTGGTCAATTCTATAATACAGATAGGGTAGAGCTATTCAAAGAAGATAATATATTAGCTATTGCTCAAGACTTCAAAGAGCGTTTCTCCACAATTCCTAACATTTCGGGCAACCATGTGAAAGCTGGCGAAATAGGTGCGCAACATTTTATCCAAAAAGGATTTGTCAACTATGCTTTCTTAGGGATTAAGAATGTAGTGTGGTCTAATGAGCGTTGCAAGGGCTACAAAAAAGAATTGAGTAAGTATGGCAAAATGCAAAGCTATCACGAATATCAGAAATCAGACGATGAGGGTTTGTGGTACTATGCCGAAAGTCTAAAGCAGTGGCTCGAGAGCTTGCCAAAGCCAATTGCAATAATGGCATGTGACGACAATCAGGCAAAACATATTACCGAGATTTGCTCTCTTATTGGAATTGATATTCCTAACGAAATCTCTTTGTTGGGTGTTGATAATGATAAGATGATTTGTTTATTATCAGATCCTCCAATATCCTCAATCAATCAAAATACGATTAAAGGGGGCTATGAAGTGGCTAAATTGATAGATAAACTGATTCAAAATCCGAGTGCATCTTGGCACGATGTCATTGTAGAGCCTACGTATATTACCACACGTACGTCTAGTGATATCTATTCTACAAACAATCCTAATGTGTCTAAAGTAATCGATTATATCCATAAACATATCTCAGAGAAGCTTTCGGTAGATATGTTGGTCGATTTAGTTCCACTATCTCGTAGAAGTTTGGAAACAGTATTTAAGGAGATAACGGGTGATTCTATCTATGCTTACATACTCAATCTCAGAATTGATAAGTTTGCTGCAGAGCTCATTGATACCACTAAGCCTATCATAAACATCGCATTAGATGTTGGCTATATCGATTATAAAAATCTATCACGACAGTTTAAGCAAATAAAAGGATGTACTCCAACTGAGTACAGACAAGAGTTTAATAAAATAGGTGCGCAATTTGAGGATTGATAGACGCAAATCGAGATGCACCTCGTTTTCTATTATGCTACCTTTACATTAATTGTCTTATTTGATAAGAGACGTTAACTCTAAATTACTAATGTACTAATGAAAAATCAATTTGAGAATACTTCAGTTGATTAAAAGTCAAAAAACAAAAATCATAAAACTATGACGATTAAAGAAAGTAAAGCAGGGACAAAGCTATTGAAACTTTTCTCTATGCTATTCATCTTTTTGTGTGTTGCATTTCACGCATATGCAGATAGTTCGATTAGGATAGAAGATCAGGTGTTGGATGTTGCTACACCTTCACAAAACAAAGAAACAATAGTTGTTAAAGGAACTATCACCCATGCAGGCTTAAGCGAGCCTTTGATTGGGGTAAGCGTGCTGGAAAAAGGGAGCCCTAATAATGGTATTACAACAGACTGGGATGGAAAATATACTCTGACTGTTGCTGCTGATGCAGAACTAGTGGTTCGCTATGTGGGGTTTGTTTCTCAAACTATAAAAGTTGATAATCGTATGACTATCAATATTGAACTAAAAGAAGATGTACAATCACTAGAAGAAGTGGTAGTAGTAGGATATTCTACACAAAAGAAAGCAGACTTGACAGGAGCTGTGGCTTCTGTTAAAATGGAAAACCTAAAAGATATGGCGTCTACAGGTATTTCAAATGCGCTACAAGGTAGAATGTCAGGGGTTACTATTCTCCAAAATAGTGGTGCTCCAGGTGCAGGAACATCTATTCACGTTCGTGGTGTTGGAACTTTTGGAAACAAAGAACCATTGTATGTGATTGACGGAGTGCCTGCTGATAATATGAATGATGTTAATCCTTCAGATATAGAGCGTGTTGATGTTCTTAAAGACGCTTCTTCGTCGGCAATCTATGGTTCTCGTGCAGCCAATGGAGTAGTTTTGATCCAAACAAAGCGAGGTAAAGAAGGAAAGCCAAGTGTAAGCTTCAATACTTATCATGGAATCTCTACTCCTTCCAAGAAGATGAAAATGCTAGATGCTCAGCAACGTAATATGATTCATAAAGAGGCGTATGAGACGACATACCTAGATTCAGATAGAACTCCAAAAGATTTGGAAAGTTATGAAAATGCATTGAAAATATACAACGATCCTTTTATGCAAGAAACACGCACAAAATGGCAAGATGAGATTTTCAAGAGTGCAGCATATCAAAGCAACTATGACCTATCGGTAGCGGGTGGAGCTAAGGATATGGTATATAGTGTCATGCTAGGTCACTTCAATCAAGATGGAGTGTTGAAGGAGTCTTCGTTCAACAGAACAACCCTACGTGTGAATACTGAGATTGAACTTTTCAAAGGCTTCAAGTTGGGAGAAAGTATGATGATTTCTCATTCTAAGCAAAAGATTGTACCAGATATGCAAGCTAGTGGAGCCGTAATTTCTGCTCTAAGAGCCGATCCATCTGTGCCAATGTACACAGAGGATGGAAAATATAGTGGTAGTGGTATGCTAAATCCAGACATTGTACATCCTTACGCTACTCTTGCCAGAGCAGATAGAGCTAGAACTCGTGATCGTATTTTTGGGAATGTGTATGCAGAGTACTCTTTCTTGAACGATTTTAAAATCAAGACAGACTTTGGATATGATTGGACAGATTTGGGCGACAACTGGTGGTCAGGTTCTGTGCCAGAAGCTGGACGTGCTAGTACTTCTAACGAATTGACTGTGTATGATTCTAAAAGTGTGAAGTGGATGAATACAACTACTATCAGCTACAATAAAGAAATAGGTAAGCATAAATTGATGCTTCTTGGAGGACATGCTTATGAATACTACAAGGATAACTTCTTTGACGCTCGTGGAACTGACTTCTTGAGCGAAGATAAAAATTCTCGTTACTTAGCGGCTGCAACTAATATTGCTTGGGCTCTTGGTGGTAAAAATGATAATGCATTAGATTCATGGTTTGGTCGTTTAGACTATTCATTTGCCGAAAAATATCTGATTTCAGCTAGTTTCCGTGCTGATGGTTCTAGCAAGTTTGCTCCTGGAAATCGTTGGGGATACTACCCTTCAGTATCTGGAGGATGGCGTATTTCTGAAGAAAGTTTCTTTGAAAGCTTAAAACCAGTTGTTGACAACTTGAAAATCAGAGGTAGCTGGGGAATGCTTGGAAATGAGAACTTATCATTTGCTACAAATGCCTATTATCCTACACGACCACTCTATATAAATACTACAGAAGATGATGGATACTACGTCGTACATGGAAAAGGAGAAGATGCCGTTATGGGACGCTATCCTTCAACATTACCTAATCCTATTTTGAAGTGGGAGAAAACAACTCAATATGATTTGGGGTTAGATATCTCTTTCTTAGGGAAATTTGATTTAGGCTTAGACTATTATAGTAAAGATTCTAAAAATGTATTGGTTGATATCCCAGTTTCAAAAACATCAGGGTATTCAGAGCAAATTGTAAATGCTGCAACCGTTCGCAATAGTGGATTTGAAATCAGTGGTTCTTATACAACTAGATTGTCAAATGGTTTAGATATAAGAGCATACGGAAACTTTGCAACTGTAAAAAATGAAGTACGTTCATTGGGTGGAGGTGAGAGCTTTAGCTTTACACAATATCGTGGAAATAACATCAATAGAGTAGAAGAAGGACAGCCTCTAGCATTCTTGTATGGTTACAAAACAGATGGAATCTTCAAAACTCAAGCAGAGATTGATGCTTATGTAAATAAAGATGGCAATAAAATTCAACCAGATGCTAAACCTGGAGATATCAAATTCTTAGACCTAGACGGTAGTGGTGGTATCAACGGTGATGATCGCACAAAAATCGGAAGTGGATTCCCGAAGATAACGTATGGTTTTGGAGTTGACTTAGCTTATAAAGGATTTGACCTAAATATGTTCTTCCAAGGGGTTGGCGGTTCACAAATATTCAATGGACTTAAATACGAAGGAATGTTTGTAAATCCTAGATACAATCAATATGAAGATATCTTAGATAGATTCCATCCTGTAAATAATCCTAACGGAAACCTTCCGAGAGTAACAACGAATGATAAAAATGGTAATAGAGATCGAATTTCGGACTATTACGTAGAGAGTGGAAGCTACTTAAGAATGAAAGCTCTAACTCTAGGATATACACTAGACCGAAAACTAGTTCAAAAATTACACCTTCAAAAATTAAGAGTGTATGTAACTGCTCAGAACTTGTTTACAATTACTCCATACAGTGGTTTTGACCCAGATTTGGGTAATGCATACTCTAATGAGCTAAATAACACAAGTACTGATATAGGTATTGATAGAGGACAATTCCCTCAGCCTCGTACATTCATATTAGGTGTTAATATTAACTTTTAATCAAGAAGAACATGAAACAAATATATAAATCAATTTTAATATTAGTAGGAAGTGCCTTTTTACTTTCGTCATGCGACCTCGATAAGTCTCCTTACGGAAATGCTTCGTTCTGGAATTCGAAAGAAGAAATAAAAATGGGGCTAAATGCAGCCTACGAGCCTTTATATCAAGAAGAAGGATATGGTCGTGGACATTGGTGGGCGGATATCAGTGATGACATCAACGTCAATCGTAACAAACCCGTTGAGATAGGTTTAGGTATGTTTGGCGATGCTGCAAATACCAATACTTCGGGAGGACATCTTGACAATTGGGAGCTGATGTATAAGGTAATTCGCAGATCGAATGATGTTTTACGTTATACTACTCCTGAAATAGAAATGAGTGATGAAGAACGTGCCATCATTATAGGTGAGGCTAACTTCCTTCGTGCTTATTCTTATTTCTATTTGGCAAAACGCTATGGTGGACTACCATTCTACGATTATAGAGATCCAGATAATATAAATAAGGCTCGTGAGACAAAAGATCAGACTTATGCAAATATCGAATCTTATTTGAAGGAGACAATTACTCAATTTGAGAAGTATAATCTTTGGAAACGTGTAGATGGTGATTTAGGGAACAAAATGGGATCTTGGGGAAGACCAAATCTTGGAGCAGCTTATGGATTGTTGGCAAAGCTTTATGCACACTGGGGCAAATATGCTGAGGCTAAAGAAGCAGCTTTAAAGGTGATCAACTCTGATCAATATAGCTTAAATACAACAGGCAATAATGGTTATGCTAATTTATTCTCTGTTGCTGGCGAAAAATCTGATGAGGTGTTGTTCAACCTAACAAACAAAGCTGTACGTCACCAAGGTACTATTACGTCTATTATTTGTCTATCAGGTGAAATGTCTGATGGAGCAGGATGGTACTACTTTGCACCTACTCAAAGCTTATTCAATGCTTATGATGCAGGAGATTTGCGTAGAGAGGTAACTATGAAAAAAGAAGGTGATTTAGTTAACTACAAACCATTCATCAAAAAACTGCAAGAGGAGGAAGATAAATTGGCAGAGAAAGAAAAAAGAGCTGCTAAAAAGATAACAGCTCCTCAAGCTATCAGAAAAGATGATATCAAAGATATGTCAACGGGCTATATGGGTAGCAAATATCTAGCGGCTTATGATGTTTTGGATGGTTGGAACTGGGAGGCTGGACAAGATGTTCCTCTATTGCGTTATTCTGATATTCTCCTTATTCATGCTGAAGCTGAAATATTCTTAGCGGGTGGAGGAGTAAACAACCGTACGCAAGGAGTGCCTGCTGCGGCAGCATCTTTCAACAAAGTGCATGTGCGTGCATTTGGCAATGATGGAACAAAAGCGATTGATGCTCCAAACTTCAATGATTTAGTGAAAGAGCGTCGATGCGAGTTGGCTTATGAGGATGAGCGTCACTACGACTTGGTACGTTGGGGATTGGCTAAAGAGGTTTATGCGAATACAACTACAGCCGAAGATCCTAGAGGTCCAAGACACTTTGATCCTGTGAAACATGCGCACTTTCCATTGCCACAGGTTGAAATTGACAACTCACATGGAGTTTTGAAGAATAACCCTTTAGCAGGTTACTCATCATTCCAATAAAATACTAACATATTAAAGACCGAAGAACAAAAACTTCGGTCTTTTCTTCCATATTTCGTAACATGAAAAAAACAATATTCTTATTCCTTTCAGTAGCACTTTTTGCTAGTTGTACTTCTGAACCTAAAGACCCGATAGACTATGTGGATCCGTTTATAGGCACAGGATTTCATGGACACACCTATCCAGGAGCTACTACTCCTTATGGAGCGGTACAGCTAAGTCCTGATACACGTACTGGCAATTGGGATGCTTGTTCTGGATATCATTATAGTGATAATACCATCATTGGATTTTCTCATACACATCTAAGTGGTACTGGTTGTGCCGATTTGGGAGATATTTTATTTCACCCTACAACTAAAAAAGTTGAGGTTGCTGATAAAAGAATAGATTTCCAACCTCTGGCATTTTCTCATAATGATGAGTCTGCATCGCCTGGATATTATTCGGTAAACTTCAAGGAGGAAGGTATCCTAGCCGAAATGACTGCTACAACTTATGCAGGAGTTCATAGATATACTTTCAATAAAGGTTTGTCAGCATCTATTATCATAGATATGGATCATGTACTGACAGAAGAAACAATAGATATGAAGTCTTTGAAGAAAACAGGAGCGAACGAAATAACAGGGATGCGCCGTTCTCAAGGATGGGTTACAAATCAGTATGTACATTTTGTGGTTCAGTTCTCAAAAAACTTTTCGGATGTAAAAGTTGTTGAAGATGGAACTCAAGCTATTATTCAGTTTGGAGATTCTGACGGAGAGCCTATTGTAGCACGAGTAGGAATTTCTATTGTAAGTGAAGAAAATGCGAAAGAAAATCTGCTGAATGATGTTAAGTCTTTCGATTTTGATGCTATTCATGCAGAAGCAAGAAACTCTTGGATAAAAGAGTTGGGTACTATTGTTGTAGAGAGCAAGAATACAAATGACTTGCGTAACTTCTATACAGCAATGTATCATTCAAAAGTAGTTCCTAATATTGCAAGTGATGTAAATGGACAATATCGTAAACATGATATGACCATTGGAACGCAAAATGAAGGACAAAAATATTATTCAACTTTCTCCCTATGGGATACTTTCAGAGCATGGAATCCATTGATGACTCTGATTAATACAGATTTGGTAAATGACATGAGTCGCTCATTTGTGACTATGTATGATGCTAGTGGAGAATTGCCTATATGGGCTCTCTCAGCAGGAGAAACACATACTATGATTGGCTACCATTCTGTGTCGGTGATTGCAGATGCTTATTTGAAAGGTATTTTGTCAACCGATTTTGATATAGAACACGCTTACGAAGCAATGAAAATTTCTTCGGATAATAATAAAAAAGGATCGGACTATTATGTGAAACATGGATTTATTCCATCCAACATAAAGAGAGAGTCAGTATCTTGTCTATTAGAATATGCCTACGATGATTGGTGTATTGCTCAAGTGGCTGAAAAATTAGGACATAAAGAAGATGCCACACGATATAAAGAGAGAGCATTGTCATACATCAATGTATTTGATGGTGATACAAAATTCTTTAGAGGCAAACGTATGGATGGAAACTGGGAGTCTCCATTCAATCCTTATGCTCCAGGACGTGCCTATACAGAGGCTACAGCTTGGCAATATCGTTTCTTTGTGCCACATGATGTGAAAGGAATGGCTCAACTCTTTGGAGGATATGATTCATTCATCGAAGAATTGGATAATCTATTCACAGCAGAGTCGAAGATAGATGGAGACATGGTAGATCTTACAGGAATGATTGGACAATATGTGCAAGGGAATGAGCCTAGCCATCACATGGCATATCTATTCAATTATGTTGGACAGCCTTGGAAAACTCAATATTGGACTCGTCGCATTTTGAAAGAATTGTATGAGCCAACACCAGAAGGAATTAGCGGAAATGAAGATTGCGGACAAATGTCAGCTTGGTATATTTTGAGTAGTTTAGGTTTCTATCAGGTATGTCCAGGAACAGACCAGTTTGTGTTGACGTCTCCATTGTTCGATAAGGCTACAATCAATTTAGCAAATGGCAAAACGTTGACTATTACGGCTAACAATCCAGAAAAGAATGTTTATATTGATAAGGTAATTCTTAATGGAGAAGAAATTTCGGTTAACTATCTAACTTATGCTCAAATTTCGTCAGGAGGGACGCTTGACTATGTGTTAACAGATAAACCAAATGAGACAAGAGGTGTTGACAAAGCGGCATTCCCATATTCATTGACCAATGATGAGACTGTATCAATTCCTTATACAACAGAAGATTTAGATTTATTCCTAAACGAAATAGAAGTACCATTAGGATCAGCAACTAGCGAGGCTAAGATTTACTATACCTTAGATGGAACAGAACCTTCCGAAAAGTCGGCAGCGTATTCTACTCCTCTGAAAGTTAATAAGACAACGACTATAAAAGCAAAGGCTTTCAAGGAAGGTTATCTTCCAAGTCGTACATTTACAATAAGAGCGACCAAAGCAGAACTGAAAAAATCTGTAAGAGCTCAAGGAAGCGAAAATGGAGTAAAATACACCTATCATGAGGGAACATTTAGCTTAGTAGCAGATGTTTTGAAAGCTAAGGTGGTTAAATCAGGAGTAATGGCAGCACCATCCATCAAAGATGCTCAACAAGAGGATCACTTTGGTTATATCTTCGATGGCTTTATTTATGCTCCAGAAGATGGCGTGTATGAGTTTATGACACGCTCGGATGATGGAAGTATCCTTCATGTTGGACGTGACTTGGTTGTGAACAACGATGGTTCACACGCTGCAATCGTCGCTACGGGACGTGTAGCATTGCACAAGGGACTACACCCTTATCGTCTAGTCTATTTTGAAGACTATGAAGGAGAGCATTTGAGTTGGGGATGGAAAATTCCTTCGGCAACAGAATTTGCAGATATATCAGAGAAAAATCTATTCGTAAGATAGGTGAAACCTAATAATTAATGATGTATTCCAAGGTCGTAACTAGCAGCAATGGTTATACTTGGATAGATAATAAACAGGTCTGAGACCTTAATAGTAATAATTGAGATGAAAAAAATATACAAAGCATTGGTACTTATTTCAGGGGTATTATTCCTTGCTACAAGTACATTATCAGCACAAGACAAAAAGCAAATTCACTCACACAACGACTACCGTCAGTTAGTACCATTCTATCAGGCGTATTCTCAGCAAGTAACTTCTATTGAAGCTGATTTATTTTATAAAGATGGGAAGCTCCTTATTGGGCACGACCTAGAAGATTTGACAGCAGATGCTACTTTTGATGATATGTATGTGCAACCTCTGGTGAAACTATTTAAGCTAAATGGTGGTAAGGCTTGGAAAAATTCGAATGAGATTTTGACATTAGTTGTAGAGTTAAAATCTAGTACAGAACCAACCCTAGGTGCTGTAGTGAAACTATTAGAAAAATATCCAGAAGTATTCAATCCTGCAAAAAATGCAAATGCAGTTAAGGTTGTAATTACTGGTAATGTTCCTAGTCCAAGCAACTTTAAGAAGTATCCAAAGTTTGTATCCTTTGACGGTGTATTCAGAGAATATAGTGCCGAAGAACTTGAGAGAGTAGCCATGATAAGCGTACCTTTCTACGAGTATGCACAATGGAATGGCAAAGGGGCTATGACTGCGCCACAAAAAGCAGCTGTGCAGAAGGCGATAGATGATGCTCACAAGTTGAAAAAGCCAATTCGTTTTTGGGCTAGTCCCGATGGCGTTACTGCTTGGAATACGTTGCATCACATGGGCGTTGACATCATCAATACGGATAGAGTGGAGGCTTGTTCTGATTATTTCTCAAACTTTGTAGATAAAAATTATTACATAGATGGAACTAAACACGCCGAGATGACAGGTGTGAGAGGTACAGACAGATTAGATAAATTGACATCAGGTTTCAAAGGTTTTGATAGAGAGAAAATTCAACTATCCAAAGGTATCGATATCTATGAGCCTACATACCTGAATGATGGATTGGAAAAACCAGTCAAAAATGTAATCCTGCTAATAGGAGATGGTATGGGGATGAACCAAATTAACGTAGCCGAAACAGCTAATAATGGTCTTTCTCTATTGAAAATGAAAAGTGTAGGCTTCCAAAAAAATAGCCCCCTTGATAGTTATACATCCGATTCTGCGGCTGGTGGAAGTGCACTAGCAACAGGAAAACCTCACAACAATCGCCACATTTCTATGGATGGTGATGGTACTCCAAATCTATCGTTGACAGATTTTGCATACGATAAAGGTCTTGCTAATGGAGTTGTAACACTAGGGAATATTGCAGATGCAACTCCTGCTGCGTTCTATGGTCATAGTACAGAGCGTGATAGTTCTGATGTACTAACTAGCTATTTACTAGATGGTAAACTGACAGTAGTTGCAGGTGGTGGAACAGATGTGTTCACAAAACGTGAAGATGGATTGACAATCAAAGATTTTGAGAAAAAATATGATTTCATTTATTCTGTTGATGGAATAAATGCAACAGACAAACCTGTGCTTTGTGTTGATAATCTAATGGATTTAGCTGCGACGCAAGAAACCCTAGATTTGTTGGCAGATGCCACTAATCGTACTATTGAGAAATTGCAAAAAACGAGTGATAAAGGGTTCTTCTTGATGGTAGAAGGCGCAAAGATTGACTATGCTGGTCACTCAAATTCGTTGGCAGGATGTATTTCAGAAATGCTTAGTTTCGACTTAGCTATTGCAGAAGCAATGAAATTTGCTGATAGCAATGGCGAAACCTTAGTTATTGTTACTGCCGATCACGAAACAGGAGGACTTGTGATGGTAGATGGTGATCGTTCAAAAGGCTTGATAACAGCTCGCTATACAACAGATGACCACTCGCCAGCTATGCCAGCTGTATTTGCTTATGGTCCAGGTTCTCAACATTTCAGAGGAGTATATTGGAACTACGATATTGCGAATAAAATTAAGACCCTTTTGGGACTTTGATTGATGATGAAAAAACAATTTATATATGGTCTGCTTGCATGTTGTGCTCTAATCACTTCGTGCATGCAGCAACCAGTCGAAAATCAAACCAAGGATTATTCTCTTTCATTCAATAATGAAGGAGAGTTTAAGATTGCTCAATTCACAGATATTCATTGGACTCCCAATTCAGAAAATTGTGCAAAGACCGTAGAGACAATTCAATTTGTATTGGAGACTGAAAAGCCAGATCTAGCGCTCATCACAGGAGATGTAGTGACAGGAAAGCCTGCGAAAGAGGGATGGTTTGCTATTGCTAAAATCTTTGAAGAGGCTCAAACGCCTTGGGGAGTT